>JALYLL010000020.1 GCA_030774255.1 Chloroflexota bacterium
CTCGGTCGACCCGCGACGTCCGGGGCCATACACCTTGATCGGGTCGGTCCGGTTCCGCAATCCGTTCAGGAAGCCGGCGATCAGAAGTCCTGGGTATCCGACCGTGTGGTCGGAGTGAAGGTGGGTAAAGAAGATCGCCTGCAGATTGTCGAGCCCGTGACCGAAGGCCGCGGGGCCGAGACCGGCCTGTCGATACCCTAGCCCGACGCCTTCGCCGCAATCGATGAGATACGCGGCATCGCCGACCACGACCGCTGACGCGACACCGCGCCGCCACTGATCGGGGTAGTAGGAGGAGCCGCCTGCAGTGCCGAGCAACACAACCCGCGATCGAAATCCCGTCGCCGTGAGGGGCTCCCGATGAAACTCCTTTGTCGCGTACATCGTTGCTCCTGAGCCAACGCGACCGAACGATGGGCCGAGCGGCCTACGCGAGTCTACGAGCGTTGAGCCGCGCGCCCTGCGCGCTCTCGGTCGACCCGCTCCAAGATTTCTGGCGGCCTAGCATCGGCGCAGAAGTGAAGATGAGCGAGGAGTGCGTCGCTTCGCGCGCCGCTTCGCGGCCGGGGGCCCCTACCCCCTTGGCCCCTGCCCCTACTCGCGACGAGCGAAACCACCAGCCTTGAGCGCTTCTCCGCGGCGTAGCCGCGAGATTGCGCCGAACGGTCGATGGCTCGCGACCTCGGTCGCGCTCGGCAATCTGCTCGTGCCGCTCAACTCGACGATGATTGTTGTCGCTCTACCTCAGGTTGCGCGCGACCTCAAGGTCGATGTCGGCGAGACGAGCTGGATCGTCACCTCCTACCTCATCGCTATGGCCGCGCTACAGCCGATCGCCGGGCGGGTGGGGGATCGCCTCGGCCGCCGCAACGTCATGCTCGCCGCGCTCGTCTATTTCGGACTCGCGTCCGCTGGCGCCGCCGCGTCCAGTTCCATCCTGCTGCTGGCCGTTTTCCGCATCAATCAGGCGATCGCGGCCGCTGCCCTCGTCCCCAACAGTCTCGGGCTCCTCCGCGAGGCGATCCCGAGCGGCCGGCGTGGCGCCGAGTTCGGGATCGTGAGCGCGGCGACCGCGGTGGGCGCGACGGTCGGCCCGCTCGTCGGAGGATTCCTCGCGGCGATCGATTGGCGCTGGATCTTCCTCGTCAACGTTCCGTTGTGTGTCGCCGGGCTCGCGCTGTCGTGGCGCGTCCTCCCATCGCGTGCCGCGCGCGAGACGACGCGGTTCGATCTGGCAGGCGCGGTCGGGCTTGGCGTCGTTCTTCTGGCGGCCGCGTGGGTCCTGGTTTCGTTCGGCCGCGGGGTCGATCTCGTAACGATGGCGATCGGTGTCGCGGTCCTGCCCGCGGCCGCGGCACTCCTGCGCTACGAATCACGTCAGCCCGATCCCGTACTTCCGCCGTCGCTCTTCCGCATTCGCGCGTTCGCGGCGGCGTGCGCCGCAGTCGCGTTCCAGAACCTTGCGATGTATGGCACGCTTCTCGCGCTGCCGGTCGCCCTCGCGGGTGCGAGCATCCGAAGCGGGATCGCGCTCGCCGCGTTCTCCGGAGGATCGATCATCTTCGCGCCCCTCGGTGGGCGCGCGGCGGATCGTTATGGCGCGCGCTTGCCGACCTTCGTGGGCGCCTTGCTCCTGGGCGCCGGTCTCATGCCTCTCGCGCTCTCGGCGGGCCAGCTGCCCCTCGAGCTCCTCGCGGCGACGCTCGCGTTCGCCGGCGTCGGTCTCGCGCTCACGTACCCTTCGATGCGGCTGGCGGCGATCGAGGTCGTCCCTGAGCGCTACACCGCGCTCGCGTCCGGTGTGTTCTCGACCAGCCGCTACTTCGGGGGAATGCTCGGATCGATCGCGATCGCGCTCGCGCTCGGCGGCTCGCCCTCCACCGACTCGCTGCGCACACTCTTCTGGGTGTTCACGGGGGCGGCGTTCGCGGCCGCGATCCCGAGCCTCGCGTTACCCGGCCAGGGCATCGCGCACGTAGAGCCGATCGCGGAAGAGGTCGCGGGCTAGGCCGACAGTCGGCGCACGATACCGGCGCCGCCGTCGACCTCGAGCAGTTCGCCGTCGACGAGGGTGGAGAGGGCCACCCCCGTCCCGACCACGGCCGGGACCCCGAACTCACGTGCGACCACCGCAGCATGCGAGAGGGCTCCACCGACCTCCGTGATCACCGCGGCCGCGCTCACAAACAGCGGGATCCACGACACGTTCGATGCCTGACAGACGAGCACGTCGCCGCTCTTGAACTTGGCGAACTCGGTGAGCTCGCGGATGAGGCGAGCCGGCCCTCGCGCGATGCCCGCCGACGCGCCGACGCCACGCAACATGCGCGACGTGTCAGCCTGCTGCTCCCGGTAGAGGAGAAAGCTCTGTCCGATCATCCGCGTGCTCGAAGCTCGCTGCCACGGAGGCGCCTGCGCGCCGATCGTCTCGGGCGGCTCCATCGCCTTCCACCTTCGCACTTCCCCCTCGCGTTCGACGATGAGCGCCGAGAGGTCGGTTGGCGCTCGCAGCGCCTCCCGCACCTCGGGCACGTAGAGGAGAAAGATCTCCTCCACATCGCGCAGCGCACCGTCGCGAACTAGGCGCATCCCGAAGCGGCGCACCTCACGCCCCATCCGCGCTTGGTTGCGCCGATCGAGCCAGTAGTTGTGCTCCTCGGTCAGTGGCCCGGCCGAGGTCGCCGCCGCGAGCACCTCTTCGAAGCGAGCGAGCTCCTCGGCGCGGCCCGCCAGATGCTCCCGCGCTCGCCGAGCGGTCTCCTCGGCATCGCGACGCAGCCGGGCGAGGCGCGCGTTGGGATGCTCGGTGGCGCGCCCGAGTCGCGCCCCGATCGCGCCGATCAGGAGCGAGGGGTCGTCCGACCAGGCGAGCGTCCCGAGCCCTTCGCTGGATTGCCCGTTGTCGCCGTGCACGGCGAGGAACGCCTCGACGGCGCGCCCGAAGCTCGGGTCGAGGCGGCGAAGCTCCTCGAGCGCCGCGCCACGGAGGATCGCGTCGGTAACGGAACGAGAACGCCCCGCCGCGGCCGTGAGCTCGAAGAGGTCCTTGTCCAGCTGCTGCAGGGCCGGGGCGAGACCCTGCGTCATCGCGAACGCGTCCAGGGCCGGTCCGCCGACGAGCTCCTCATACGTCTGTCCGAGCTCGTCCGTCACGGTGTAAGCGGCAGCTGTGATGAGCATGTGGATCGTCCACGCTCGCTTGTGCCGCCTCCAGAGCTCGTCCCATGCCGTGACCGCTTCGTCGCGGCCGATCGCGGCCGGCTCGAGGGCGCTCATCCACGCGTAGATCTCGTTGAGTTCTGGCAGGTAGCGCTCGTCCCAGTCCTTCCGGATCCGGCGACCGAGGCGCCTCCGCCGACCGATCGCGTTCTGCTGGTGCTCCGGCATCTCCTCGGGTGGCCGAAGCGGTTTCGCGCTGTTGTACATGCGCCCGTTGAACGCGCGGACCCGCGCGAGGACCGGTGGGCCGAGCTCCAGGTCGCGCTTGCGCATGCCGTACGCCGCGCCGTGGAGCGTGTAGTCGATGCCGAGCGGCGTGCGAACGCTCGTCTGGTGCGCGTCATCGCGACGCCACACGAGATTCGCGTCGTCGGGATCCTCCCAGACGATCGGAAAGAGCCGCCGCACCGTGCCCTTCGAGCCATCGACCTCAAGCGGCTCGCCGTCGGTGAGCGTCGAGAGCACACCGCCGGTGGCGACGACGCAGGGCACGCCGAACTCGCGCGCCACGACGGCGGCGTGACAGAGGGACCCGCCGATCTCGGTGACGACCGCGGCGGACAAAGTGAACAGCGGCGCCCACGAGACGGTCGATTGCCGGCACACCAGGACGTCGCCCGCGCGCATCTTTGAAAAATCCTCGTCGCCGGTGATGAGCCGGGCGGGACCGCGCGCGAGACCCGCCGACGCGGCGACCCCTTTCAGCCTGTACGGGTCGTCCTGCGCGACGGTGTATTCGAACGAAACCCGCTCCAGTGCGACGCCAGGCGTGATGACTTCGGGTCCGCTCGGTGGAGCGCCGATCGTCTTCGGAGACGCGAGGCGCCGCCAACGCGAAAGGTCGCGACGCCTCCGCGCGACCAGCGGGACGAGCAGCTCCGGCTTCCGAAGGGCGTTCGCGATCTCGGGCACGTAGAGGAGGAAGATCTCGTCGGCCGAACCGAGCGCGCCATCGGCGACGAGCCGTTCCCCGAACGCAAGACAGAGACGGCGAACGTGGGCCTGCGAGACCCGGTCGATCCAGTAGTTGTGCTCCTCGGTGAGCGGTCCGGCGCTGGTCGCCGCGGCGAGGACCTCCTCGAACCGGGCCCGGTCGTCGGGCCGTTCGCCGAGGCGCTCTCGTGCGCGGGCGAGGGTCTCGCTCGCGCGTGCGCGCACGCGGGCGGCGCGGGCATCAGGATGCTCGCCCACCGACCGCAACCGCTGCGCGATCACCGCGAGGAGCTTCGATGGATCGTCGCGCCATCCCGCTGATTCGAGATCGAAGTTTTCCTGGCCGATGTCGCCGTGCACGCCGAGGAAGGACTCGAGCGCGCGTGCGAATTCAGCGCCGCCCTCGAGACCGACGAGTTTGACGACGGAGCGCTCGCCGTCCGCCAACGCTGCCGCGATCCTGGACCATCGCCGCGTCGCCTCGGACAATCCGTGGAGATCAGCCTCGAGGCGTTGCAACGTCGGTGCTCGGCCTTGCGTGATCGCGAGCGCCTCGGCTCCGTTCCCACCGACGAGCTCTTCGTACGCCTGGGCGAGCTCTTCCATGACGGGATACGCCGAGCCGGTGACGATGAAGTGGATGGTCCATACACGCTGTACGCGGCGCCACATATCGAGCCACGCTTCGGCGGCGTCGTCACCAGCCATCTGCGCGGGGGCGAGCCTGCGCATCCATGCGTACTGCTCGTGCAGCTCGGGGAGAAGCTCCTCATCCCATTGATGGCGCAGCGTACGTGCGAACGCGCGCCGGAAGGTCAGCGCCCGGGTGAGCTCCTCGGGCAGACGGTCTTCGGCCACGAGCGGTTTCTCGCTCGCGTAGAAACGTCCGTTGAACGCCCGATGGCGGACGAGCAGGGGAAAGCCGATCGCGACGAGTCGCTTTCGAATGCCGTAGTCAGGCCCGTTGGTGATGAATTCACCCGACAGCGGCGCGAAGACGCGGTCGAAGTGCGCGTCCTCGCGCTCCCACGTCAGCTTCGCGTCGTCGGGGTCGTCCCACGTCACCGGGAATTCTTCCGCGAGCGTGGTGATCGGGCGGCACTGCAGAAGGTGAAGCTCGCCGCCGCGTAGCGCGCATTCGATGTCGACTGGCCCGCCCATCACCGTCTCGAGCTGCATCGCAAGACCCGCGATCGCGGCGATGTCGTCGTCGGGGACCGATCCGCCATCGGCACACGCCCGGGCGATGATGGCCAGGTCTCGCTTCCGCACGGTGTAGCTGTCGGGAGTGATCGTGCCGGAGGCGATCGCATCGCCGAGACCGCGCGCCGCGTTCACGACCACCACATCGCGCGCGCCGCTCACCGGGTCGGCGCTGAACGCGATGGCCGAAGCGTCGGCGGGGACCATGAGCTGCACGAGCACGGCGATCCGCGGCGCCCCCGTGATGCCGCGCTGCGTGCGGTAGGCCGCGGCCCGCTCCGAGTACACCGAGCGCCAACATTCGAGCAACGCGTCGACGATCGCGTCGACACCGCCGACGTCGAGCACCGTCTCGTGTTGGCCGGCGAATGACGCATCGCCGGAGTCCTCGCCGATCGCCGACGACCGCACCGCGACCCGCGGCTCGGGCTCGCCCACGCGGCGCGCGAGGTCGGCGTAGGAAGCGGAGACGAGCTCGCGCAGCTGCCCGCGCGCCACGGCGTCGCCATCGAGCGCGTGGCGAAGCTGGTCGAAAGCCGACACGTCGAGACAAAACCCGGGCGGCACGCGGAACGAGGTCGCAAGGCGACCTAAATTCGCGGTCTTTCCACCGACCGTGGCTGCATCGAAGGAGGCGGGCTCGCCCAGCCAGGCGACATGCATGGCGCGCGAGTCTAGGAGTATTGGTGCGTGAGCTCGACCCTCGTAACGGCCGTCGCGGTCGCCAGCATCGTTACCTTCATGGTCGTCGCGCAGCTCACTCGCATCCGCGGTGTAGCGCGGCGCGGCGAGACGCTCGCCCGATCGCGCGGGCTCGCCCATTACATCGCGTACTTCTTCTTCGTCCCGTACCTCGTCATCGCGGCGCGCCCCGGGCCGGAGCTCGATGTGCCCGAACCGGTCCGCTGGGCCGGGCTCGCTCTGGTCGTGCTCGGCGTTGGCTTCGCGTTGTGGGCGATCGCGACCCTCGGACGGCACTACGACCTGGAGCTCGAGATCCACCGCGACCACGAGCTCGTGCGCCGGGGACCGTATCGGTTCGTGCGCCACCCCATCTACACCGGCCTCGGTCTGCACTTCGCCGGCGCCTGCCTCGCGACCGGGAACCTCCTTCTCATCGCCGGGACCCTTCTGGTGACCTTCCCGGCCCTGTATCTCCGCGCGAGGACCGAGGAACGCCTGCTTCGCGAGCGCTTCGGCCCGGCCTACGACGCGTACGCGCGCGAGGTCGGGATGCTTGTGCCCCTGCTTTAGCCTGAGCGCGCACGACGCGCGCGGAGGAGGGAAAGATGAACTGGGTAGCGATCATCATCGCGACCGTCGCCGCAATGGTCATCGGGTTCCTTTGGTATGGGCCGGTCTTCGGGAAGACGTGGATGGCCCTCACCGGTCGAGGGATGGGTACGGGCGCGTCGCCTGGTCCGCTGTACGCGCTGACCGCGCTCGCCGCCTTCATCGAAGCCGTCGCGCTCAATTGGTTCATCAACGAGACCGGTTGGACCACGGGCGCCGGTGGCGCGCTCATCGGCCTCTACGCATCGCTTGGGTTCACCGCGACGGCGTTCTTTTCGCAGACGCTCTTCACCGGCAAGGCAGCGAAGCTGTACGCGATCGACGCTGGCTATCAGATCTTTCAAGCCGTCGTCATGGGAGCGATCATCGGATTCCTCGGCGGCGGAAGGCTCGGCTAGATGAAGTCCGCCTAGACCCACGTCACACCCCGAGCGCGTAACCAGCGCTCGGGGCTGAGACCATCGAGTGCGGTGTGAGGTCGACCGGAATTGTAGAAAGCAAGCCAGCGCGCGATGGCGTAGCGGCGCTCCTCGTCGGTGGTGAAACGCTCGCCGCCGTAGATGCATTCGCGCTGCAGGGTGCGGATAAGGCGCTCAGCACGTCCGTTCGTCCAGGGGTGGTAGGGCTGCGTGCGCGTCCAACGGACCCCGAGCTGGTGGCAGGCCGCTTCGAAGATCCGCTTGTATCCCGCACCGTTGTCGGTGAGCACCCGACGCACGCGGATGCCGCGTGCATCGAAGTGCGCGACGGCCCGTCCGAGGAAGGCGGCGCAGTCCGTAGCGCCCAACCCGGAGCGCAGCTCGATGTAGCTGAGCCGGCTCGCGCCGTCGATCGCCACGTGTGCGTGCTGCCAGCCGATCCGCTCGCGCTCGCGTTGCCTCTGCGCGACCTTGTGTCGGCCACCGCCCCGCGCGAGCGACCCCAAGCTCTTGATGTCGATCTGCACGAGTTCGCCTGGCTCCAGGGGTTGGAAGGTGCCTTGGCCCCAGCGCGCCGCCGGGAAGAGCGATCGCAGCCGATGCATCCCGAAGCGGCGGAGGATCCGGTAGGCGGTGCGACGCGGGATACCGCAGAGCGGGCCGATGCGATCTGGTCCCCAGCGCCATTCGAGCCGGGCCGCAATGAGCGCGGCCTCGCGCTCGGGAGTGGTGCGGCGGGGCGAGCGCTGCGGCCGGCAGGACCGATCGGCGAAATCGCCGGCACGCCGCCGCCAGCGGTACACGGTGTTTCGACTCACACCCATGTTTCGGGCGGCACGGCTGACCCCGATGCGATCCGCCTCGGCGAGCAGGAAGGCGCGACTGAGCGGTGTGGTGCGTGCGCTCTGGTACAACGAAACATCCTCCGACTAGTGGTGTTTGGCTTCACACCTCGCACCCTAGTCGGGGGTCTCTATTTGTGACGGACCTCTAGGCGGACTTCAGCTAGGCCGCTCCGCGGACGCGCCGCCTCCGATGGATCGCGGGTTTACGACGCGTGCGGGGTTTTGCGCGTTGCACCTTCGGGGTCGCGCGGGATCCGCCGCGCGTGCCCGACACCTGGCTCGCGGCCCGCGCGACTGTTCGACCAAGGCTCTCGATCGTGGCCGCGGGCATCCCTGCGGAGAGGCCCGCGAGGCTGATCGCAGCCTCAGGCCGGCCATCGGCGCCGAGGATCGGACTGCCGATGCACACGATCCCTTCGGTCGTCTCCTCTTGATCGACGGCATAGCCGCGCCGGCGGATCGCGGCGAGCTCGCTCTTGAGCCGTGCGAGCGTCGTGATCGTGCCCTTCGTGCGCGGCGGAAGCTCCGCGGGCGAGCCGTACAGCCGATCGATCTCATCGTCGGGAAGGAACGCGAGCATCGCCTTGCCGAGCGAGGTGCAATACGCCGGCAGGCGGCTTCCGATATCGGTCACGACGTGGGGCTCGCTGCGCCGGCGGCTCGCGTCCTGGCGCTCGATGTAGACGATGTCGGTGTGATCGAGGACAGCCATCTGCGTCGTCAGGCCGGTCCGGCGAGACAGCTCGCGCATCGCGGCGCGGCCGACCTCGCGCACCGAGAACTCGTGCAGGTACGCGTTGCCGAGCTGCGCGACGCGGAAGTCGAGACGCCAGCCGTGGCCCTCCGCCGTGGGAGCGACGAAGCCGCGGCCCTCGAGCACCTTGAGCAGATCGGCCACGCTCGTGCGCGGCGCGCCGAGCATCTGCGCGAGCTCGCGCGCCGTCAGGCCGTTCTGGCCCTGCTCGACGAGGAACATGAG
>JALYLL010000021.1 GCA_030774255.1 Chloroflexota bacterium
CACCAGGTTCGCGACGCCGAATACGTCGACCGCGCATCGCCATACGTCAGGGATCTGTGTGACGCAGAGGAGCGTGGCGAAGCCGCCGTACGAACCGCCGTAGACGGCGAGACGAGACCGATCGAACTCCTTTTGCTTGGTCATCCAATCGGTCACCGCGCGAAGGTCGCGAAGGTCGATCCCACCCCAGTCTCTGTGGATCGACGCCTGCCAGTTGCGCCCGTAGCCCGTCGAGCCGTGGATGTTCGGCACAACAAGGGCGATCCCCCGGTGGATGAGCGCGGCCAGATGCGTGAGGTGAGCGCCGAACGCGGGCCGCGACTGACCCTCCGGTCCGCCGTGGGGATAGAGCACCGCGGGCGTCGGTCCACGCGCGTCGCGGGGGCGGTACACGAAACATGGGATGTCGCCGTCGGGACCCGCTACGCGGATCAACTCCGGCTCGACGAGCTCACCCTTGGGAACTGCGAACGACGACGCGACCGCGATCCGCGCGTCGCCCGTACCGATGTCGAGCGTCCATACCTGCCACGGCTCGGTCGGGCCCAGGCGTGTGAACGCGGCGCGCGAGCCGTCGCTCGAGATGACGAGGCCATCGCACGCTGCCCCGTTCAGCCGCCGCTCACGTGTCGGACCAGATCCGATCCGCCAGCGAAGGGTCGAGTAGCCGTCCTCGTTGACCGACCAGATTTGCGCCCGCCCATCGCTGGACGATGCGGCGAGCTCGACGTCCCAGTCGGGACGATCGACCGGCTCGTACTTCCCGGTCTCGACGTCGAACGCACCGAGCCAGAGGTGGTCGCTTTCCTCATCGGTGATCACGAGAGCGCGGCCATCGGCGAGCCAGCCAGCTGGAATGTGCGACACGTCCTCGGCGTGCCGTGTCACCTCTCGGGCATCGCCGATCAGCGGATCAACGATGAGCAGGTCCTGCGTCGTATTGTCGAAGACCCTCATCACCAGAAGCCGCATCCCATCCGGCGACCATCCGCCGACCACGTGCCAGAACGCGCCGGTGACAAGAGGGCGCTCGGTGCGCGCCGCGAGATCGCCGATGACGACGTCCATGTCGGTCGACGCCCGCGCGTTGCTCGAGAAGGCGACGAGCGTGCCGTCAGGCGATGTCGCGTTCCAGGAGAGCAGCCGCTGCACGCGACCCGCTGGATCGGTCGAGAGCGGCAGCGTCGGTCCGTCGGGGTGCCTCACGTGGAGCTGATGCAACTCGGTCCCACCCCGATCGGCCGCGGCGATGAGTTCGCCGTTCGCGCTCCAGCAGAGGCTCCGCAGGGCGTGGCGCTCGATCGTGATCGCGCGTTGCGGCTTTCCGCCCGTGGCCGGGAGCGTCCACGCTTCGTATGTGCCCGCGCCCTGATCGGAGACGATCGCGAGGGTCTGGGCATCGGGCGAGAGAGCGAGCGTTGAGCGGCACGCGAACCGGCGTGTGGTGTGCGGGACGCCGGCTAGACGCTCGCGAGGATGAAAATCGGAGAGGGGACGCTGCGCCACGACGAAGCGATGCTAGTCCGGTTGGAAGATGTCCTCGATCCGCGTGCCGAACAGCGTGGCGATGCGAAACGCGAGCGGCAGGCTCGGGTCGTACTTTTCGTTCTCGAGCGCGTTCACGGTCTGACGCGAGACTTCGAGCCTGTCGGCGAGCTCGCCCTGCGACCAGTCGCGCTCCGCGCGCAGCACGCGAAGGCGGTTCTTCATCGGTAGCGGTACGACGCGATCGCGCCCCCGATGCCCCAGAGAAAGATCATCAACGGGAACACCCAGATGTAGGACAGCTGCGGGAAGCCGGCGTTCTCGAGGAAGCCGTACGCGAAGGTCAACATACCCGCCGCCCCGAATCCAAACGCGAGGGCTTCGAGCTGGATACGGCGTCCGAGCTCGTCCATACGCGAGAGGAACCGCAGGTAGGCGAAGAGCGCCAACACGGCCGGAACAAGTGGTGTCAGCGCGACGAGAGTCTTGATCGGTTGATCGAGACCGCCGACGAGCTTGATGGAGACCAAGACCACGATCACGTAGGCCGCCATCGCGAGCCCGAGCTCGCGCGTGTAATCCCTTGCCGCAGAACGCTGTCTCATTGGAGATTTCCCCCCTGATTCGTGTGACGGTGACTGTCGCACGAACTTGACATATTGTCAAG
>JALYLL010000022.1 GCA_030774255.1 Chloroflexota bacterium
GGTGCGGTGCTAGCGGGCAAAGGCGGGCTCGAGGACAGGGTGGACTTCGTCCTCGTGCAGGTCGTCGTGTGCGGGCGCGGGCGACATTTCAGGCCAGACCCCGGCGACGCCGAGATTCCCGGTGTACCTGCGCCCGCCGCGCGGGATCGCGGTGCCCTCGCCCTTGGGGGCGCCGCGGAAGTTCGCGAGGAGCGAAGCCGTCGTGTACAGGTCGGTCATGGTCTTGCCGAATTCCGCCGCGACGATCTCGGCGGCGCCCCACGGGAGATACCCGTAGGCCGCGTTCGTCGCGTAGAGGACCCTCGTGAGCCGATCCGCGCTTTCGGGTGTATCGCCAATGATGCGGCGCACAGGCTCGAGGTCGATCCGCTCGTCTTCCGCGGCGATCGTCGTGACCGCGGTCGACATGGGCCGGCGATCGCCGTACGGCGCGGTCTGGACCATGCGGATCCGGTAGTAGGACGCACGTGGCGCGAGAGGCGGCCGTTTGCGGAATTCGTTCTTGAACGTGTACGAGATCGAGATCGCGCGCGGCGGGCAGGCCTTCTCGCACATGAGACACGACTCGCACTTGAAGATGCTCGTCTCCGGTTCCAACAGAAGAGCGATGAGGCCGCGCGAACGCTCGGGCAAGTCGCGCTTTTCGTACGGGTATTTGCGTGTGACCGGCTGGGGATGCACAAAATGCTGCAGGGTTCGGAGCATGCCGCCGACAATTCCAAACACCTACGAGACCTCGAACTTTGTCGCTGCCGGTCGACCGAGGGCCCCCGCGCGATGGGGCTCCGGCCGGAGGCCGGGGGGTCCCTGTCGCGTAGAGAGGGTTTCGGTCGACCGGCAGCGCAACACGTTCATCGGTCGACATCTCCGAGGACGATGTCGATGGATCCGAGGATGGCGACGGCATCGGCGACGAGCCGGTCTTTGAGCAACCACGGCAGGATCTGCAAGTTCACGAAGGATGGGCCGCGCATCTTCGCCCGGAACGGGTTCAGGCTGCGGCCATCGCTGATCATGTAGATGCCGACCTCGCCCTTCGCGCCCTCGACCGTGTAGTACGCCTCGCCCTTCGGGCACTTCCAGACATGACCGAGCCGCGCGCGCACCGGTCCACCCGGCAGCTTCTCGATGCATTCACGGATGAGCGCGATCGCGAGGCGCATCTCGCCGAGGCGCACGCGGTAGCGCGCATACGCGTCGCCCTCGGTGTAGATGACCGGCTTCAGCGACGTCAGCTCCGGATAGATCGAGTACGGCCGGTCGCGCCGAAGGTCCCAGTCCACACCGGAGCCGCGGAGCATCGGGCCCGTGAGGCCGTAGGCCTTCGCGATGTCCGAGGGGATCGTTCCCACCCCAACCGTGCGGTCGAGGAAGATCTCGTTCTGGTCGAGGATCGTGACGTAATCCTCTTCGATGTTCTTCTCGTAGCGGTCGAGGAAGCGCGAGAGCTTCGAGACCCAGCCCGGCGGGAAGTCGTAGAGCACGCCGCCGGGCCGGTAGTAGTTGAAGTTCATCCGTGACCCGCAAAGCTCCTCGAGCATGTCGAGGATCTCCTCGCGGTCGCGGAAGCACCACAGGATCGGCGTGGTCGCGCCGAGGTCGAGACCGTACGTACCGAGCCACACGAGATGTGATGCGCACCGGCTCATCTCGTCCACGATCACGCGGATGAACTCCGCGCGGCGTGGAACGTCGATATCGCCGATCGCCTCCATCGCCCCGGCGTACGCGTGCTCGTTCAGCATGTTGGAGACGTAGTCGGCCTGATCCGCGTACCGGATCCCCTGGTGGAACGTGCGCCACTCGAAGATCTTCTCGATGCCGCGATGGAGATAGCCCATCACCGGAATGCACCCGACGACGCGCTCGCCGGCGAGCTTCAACACAAGGCGGAGCACGCCATGCGTGGATGGATGTTGTGGGCCCATGTTGAGGATGAGCTCCTCGACCTCGCCCTCTTCGATCTCGATCGTCGGGAGCCGGTAGGCGGTCGAGTCCTGGAGCTCGCGCCGTTCGATCTCTCTGGTGGCTATGACCTAGCCGCCCTTCGCGATCTTTTCGCGGAGCCGCAGAAGCCCTTCGACGAGCGCCTCGGGGCGCGGCGGACAGCCGGGTACGTAGACGTCGACGGGCACGACCGTGTCGACGCCCTGAAGAGTCGAGTAGCTGTCCCAGAACTCGCCGCCCGAGGATGCGCAGTTGCCCATCGCGATGACCCACTTCGGCTCGGGCATCTGCTCGTAAAGGCGGCGCAGGCGCGGCGCCATCTTGTGGGTCACGGTGCCCGCCACGATCATCACGTCGGCCTGCCGCGGGCTCGAGCGGAAGACCTCCATGCCGAACCGCGCGGTGTCGTGGTGGGCCATCGAGGCGGAAATCATCTCGATCGCGCAACAGGCCAGCCCGTACCCGAGCGGCCAAGGCGAGCGCGACCGGGCCCAGTTCACGAGGTTGTTGACGGTCGTGAAGACGATGTTGTCGTCGTTGGCGAGAACGCCAGGGGTGGGCGACGTCACGTCGGCGGTACCCAGTCCGGCCTGCGTGGTAACGGGACGTCTCTGGATGACGTCCTGCTCGAAGTCGATGGGACGCGTCCTCGGCCTCTCGTCGATCGCCATCGTGTTCAGTCTATTGAGTTTTTTGGCTAGTGCTGGGCCTGCGCTCCGAATCGCGTCATCAGCTCACCGACCGTCATGGCGCCGTAACGCTTGCCTACCTGCGCCTCCGCGATCCGCCACAGGATGCGCATCGGACGTGGTCCGCTGCTGCCGACCTCGGAGAGCCGCAGGTGCGCGTAGTCGGTCACGTTCGGTATCTCCCGGAGCTTCGTCGCCAGGAGTCGCGCGGCGTCGTCTTCGGCCGCCTGAGGCCGGTCTTCGCGGTCGTGACCGCCGCGGAGGCGGTCTGGAGGGTCGGAGCCGGTGACGTCGTCGATTGGCCGTTCGTGGCCGTCGTCGCACTCGCCGCTCCCGCAGCCGGTGCGGTCGACGGAGTCGTTCCTGCGGGCGGAGCCGCCGCCGGCTTCGCGATCCCGCCGCGCTCGCCGTCGCCCGACCGAACGCCAGCAAGCGCGCCGGAGCGCATCGCATTTCCGATGAGGTTCGGCACGTCGAGACCGGTCAATCCTTTGATCGCGGTCGCGGACTCTGCGATGACGCGCGTCGTGTTCTTGACCATCTCCGACGCGCCGTCCGCGCTCATCACGGTGAGCGAGTCGATGTGCTCCATCGGCTCGGCAGCCGCCCGCACGATGTCTGGGAGTGCTGCGAGCACCGTCTGGATGATGGCCGCGTCGTTGAACTGCTTGTACGCATCGGCGCGCATGGCGAGCGCCTTCGCTTCCGCCTCACCCTTCGTGAGCACGACGGCGGCTTCCGCCGATCCCTGGAGCCGCTCGGCTTCTGCGCCCGCCTCCGCGGCCGCAATGCGCGCTCGCTTCTCGCCCTCGGCCCTCTGGATCGCGGCCTGCGCCTCCGCGGCGGCGGGCTTGACGGTCGTCGACAGCAGCTCCTGCTCTTTGCGAAGTGCGGAGAGTGTCGCCAGCTCGGTCTGCTTGCGCGTGACCTCCTGCTGCGCGTCGGCCTGCGCGAGCGGGCCGGCCTGCGCCGCGCGCGCCTCGGCCGCCGCGGTCTGGACCTGCGCCTCGGCGCGCTTGAGCGCCACGTCTCGTTGCGCTTGGATCTTTATCTGTTCGGCTTCCGCCTCCCGCACCGACGCGAGCTGATCCGCGGCCGCCTTCGCCATACGCGCGTCCTTTTCGACGACCGCGAGCTTCTGCGCGCCGAGCAGGTCGACGTAGCCGGATTCGTCGCTGATGGACTGGATCGTGAACGCGTCGATCTGCAATCCGCTGGACGAGAGATCGCCCTTCGCCGCGTCCTGCACTTCCTGCTGCAGCTTCTGCCGATCCATGATCAGCTCCTCGATCGTGAGCCGGCCGACGATGGAACGGAGACTTCCTTCGAGGACGTTCTTGACGATCGAGTCGACGTGCTCGTCCTTCGCGTCGAGGAACCGCTCGGCAGCGTTCCTGAGAGACTCGACGTCGCGGCCGATCTTGAACGTCGCCACACCCTGCACCTTCACCTTGATGCCCTGACTCGTCACGGCATCGCCCAGCACGACGTCGATCTGACGTACGGTGAGCTTGAGGCGGCCGACGCGGTGCACGAGCGGCATGACGAACGTGCCGCCGCCGACCACCACCTTCACGCCCTTGTCGCCGGCCGGCGTGATGAGCTGGCCTCTCTCGTTGCGTACCTTCGCGCCCTGCGACCCCGCCACGATGAGCGCTTCGTTCGCATTCGCAACGCGGTACCGGCTCGCCACGTAGAAGACGAGCAGCGCGATGACGATGACCACTCCGAAGACCAGCAGTGGTCCGACCCCGGTGAGACCGAACATGAGCTTCCTCCCCTATGGCGCCGAGCGCGCGACCGGTTCGACGACGACGTTGGATCCCGCGATACCCGTGACCCGCACGGACGACCCCGGCGCCACGTCGACATCCGAGGTCGCGGTCAGGTTGTGCGATGCGCCTGCGTAGCTGATGAAGACGCTGCCGTAGCGCCGCGCCGGTATGGCGACACTGACCCTTCCGGTCTGGCCGACGAGGTCGTTCAAGCTGAAGGCTTCGGGGCCTTCCGATCGGCGGAGCACGCTGAACATCCCGAAGACGAGACCGAACCCGATCGCCCCGGCGATGCCGCCCAGGAGCGATGCGGCGCCCGTGTCCATCTTGAAGATCTGCGTTCCGATGAGCCCACCGATGCCGAACATCGCGACGAATCCCAGAAGGGGCGGCATCAGCGCGACCCCGCCGACGTGCACGCCGATGTGGAGGGCGTCGAACATCCCGCCGATGACGTCATCGAGGACGACGGTGAGCAATAGGAGGCCGCCGCCGACGGCAAGGCAGAAGATGAAGATCCCGTTGGCGACGTCGATCTGGATCACGTGCTCCCCTCCCGCGCGCCGATTCTACGGACGGCCGGAAACGCTTACAGGGACAAGCTCAGAGGCCCTCGATGGCCCGCGCGAGCAGCGCGACGAGATCGTCGTGGATTCCGGGACCGCTCGCGATGATGTGCGGAAATGCGGGGTCTTTGGGGTCCAATTCGCTCACCCGACCGCCGGCCTCACGCACGAGCATCGCGCCGGCCATCCAGTCCCACGGCTTCTCGACGGATTCGA
>JALYLL010000023.1 GCA_030774255.1 Chloroflexota bacterium
CCAGCACCGCGCCGTTGGTCATGCGGTTCTGCGGTGAATTGCGGATCTGGTCCACCGGGGTTTGGAATTGCGGGTACTTCGTGGCCCATTCCTTGGCCGGAGCTTCGTTGTAGGCGGACTTAACGATCGCGTAGTAGCCAGTGTCTGACTGCCACTGTGCCTGCACGGCCGGGGTCATCGCGTACTTCACGAATTCCCACGCGGCCTGCTGCTCTTCTACCGGGCGGCTCTTCATGATGTAGAGCGACGCGCCGCCGATGATGTTGCCGCCGTTCGCCGGCTTGTTGTCGGGTCGAGCGAAGAGCCCGGTGCCGACCTGGAACTTCGCCGTGTTGATGTTGCCGCGAAGCGCTGCGCTCGACTCGAGGTACATCGCGGTCTTGCCTGCCTGGAAAGCGGTGGTCGCCCCGGCGTTGTCGATACCGGGGTTGTAGAAGTACCCGCCGTCGATGCCGGCCTTCCACCAGTCGAGGATCGCCTTGCCTTGCGCGTTGTTGTAGACGACCTTCGTGGCGCGGTCGTCACGGCCGTTGCCGTTGTCGGCGTAGAGCGCGCCTGACGTCGCCATCAGCTGCTCGAAGAACCATCCGTAGATCGACGGGCCGAAGCCGTAACGTACGGTCTGGCCGCTCGCGTCCTTCTTGGTGAGCTTCTTCGCGGCCTCCGTGATCTCGGTGAACGTCACGGGCGGCTTCTCGGGATCGAGCCCGACCTCTTTGAAGGCGTCCTTGTTGTAGTAGAAGATCGAGGACGACGCGTTGAAGGGCATGCTCTGGAGCTTGTCCTGGTACTTGTAGTAGTTGATCACGGCGGGCTCGAAGTCCGCCGTGCTGAACTTGTCGCGGTCGATGAAGGCCTGCATCGGAACGACCTGGCCGCTGTCGTACATGTACCGCTGGCCGATGTCGTAGACCTGCACCAGCGCGGGCGCGGCGTTCGACGCGAGTGCCGTGTTGAGCTTGCTCAGGAGGTCGTCGTAGGTCCCTTGGAAGACCGTCGTGACCTTGATGGCGCTCTGGCTGTTGTTGAAGTTCGTGACGATCTTGTTGAGCGCCTCGCCGTTGATGCCGGACATCGCGTGCCACCAGGTGATCTGAGCGGCGGGCTTGACGTCCTTACCCGGCGCGAGAGCGCTCTGGTCGCCGGTCGGGCTTGCGCCGCTGCCGCCTGGACTGCCGCCGCCGCATGCTGCGGCGACCATCGAAAGCGCGATCGCGAATGCTGCGAGTTTGCGCATCTTTCCCTCCATGAGCTCTACCCCTTGACCGCACCCGCGGTCAGTCCTCGGATCAGCTGACGTTGCCCCAATACGAGCAGGGCGAGCGTTGGTACAGCGACCATGATGACACCCGCCATCACCAACCCCCAGCGGAGTGACTCTTCGAAGCGTAGTTGCGCGATCCCGACCTGCGTCGTTCTCATGAGCGTTTCATTAGTGATCAGGAGTGGCCAGAAGTATTGGTTGTAGGTCGACAGGAACCCATAGATCGCGACCGTGCCGAGCGCCGGCCGCGAGAGAGGAATTACGACCTCACGCAGGAACCGGAGCGTCGTCGAGCCGTCGATGCGCGCCGCATCCCAGAGCTCGCGCGGGATCTGCATGAAGGCCTGGCGCAACAAGAACGTGCCGAAGGCGGTCGCCATGAAGGGGACGGCAAGCCCCTGATATGTGTCGAGCCACCCCAGTGACCGGATCGTCATGTAGTTCGGGATGATCGTCGCTTCCCACGGGATCATGAGCGTGCTGAGGAACAGGAAGAAGAGCACCTGCCGCCCGCGGAACACCAGGAACGAGAACGCGTACGCGGCGAGGCTGGCTGTGAGGAGCTGTCCGATGACCACCGCGGTGGAAACGATGAAGCTGTTCAGCAGGTAGCGCCCGATGGGGATCGTCGCGAGGACCTTGCCGTAGTTGTCGAGCGACGGATGCGCGGGAATCACCGGCGGGGGGAATGTCGCGATGTCGAACTCGCTCATGAACGAGTACGAGAGCGCGAGGAGGAGCGGGAACGCGACGAGGATCGCGACGACCGCGAGCAGGACGTACGACCCGACCTTGCGGAGCGGCAGCGGCCGCCTCCGCTGCGCTGCAACGGAACGCGTCCGGGCGACTGCGGTCACCGCCCCACTCACTGGTACTCGCTCCGCTCGTCCAACTCGTTCGTGTCTCCGCGTCCGCTGCGGCGGCCGCTCCACCCCTCACTCATTGGTAATGCACCAGCCGCTCGACGAAGCGGAACTGGATGATCGTGAGGACCAGGACCAGTACGAAGAGCACCACCGATTCGGCGCTCGCGAATCCGAACTGGAAATTCTGGAAGGCGTCGAGATAGATGCTGTACACGAGAGTGCGCGTGGCGTCGACCGGACCGCCTCGCGTGAGAAGGTGGATCTGCGTGAAGGCCTGTAAGACGGCGACCGTGTCGACTACGAGAAGGAAGAAGAGCGATGGCGACACCATCGGGACCGTGATTCGCGTGAACATCCGCGCGCCGCGAGCGCCGTCGAGCCGGGCCGCTTCGTAAATCTCCTCGGGGATCCCCTGAAGACCGGCGAGCAGCACGATGATGTTCGTGCCCAGCGTCAGCCAGATGGTCGTGATCGAGACGGCGATGATCGCGACGGTCGGCTGGATGAGCCAGTCCGGCCCGCGGATGCCAACAAGCGACAGCACGTAGTTGAGAAGGCCAAGGCTCGGATTGAAGAGGAGCAGCCAAATCAGCGAACCGACCGCCGCCGAGATCGCGATCGTGCTCGTCATCATCGTCCGGAACACGTTGATCCCGCGCAGGCGCTGATTGAGCAGCACAGCGAGGATCAGCCCGAGGGCGATCCCGATGGGCACGGTGTAGATCGCAAACAGCCCTGTCGCCACCAAACCCGAGCGGAACGTCGCTGACGTGACCAGATCAATGTAGTGATCGATGCCGTTGAAGGTCGTGATAACCCCGGTGGATCGGGTGTTGTAGAAGCTCAGGTAGAACGTGCGGCCGAGCGGGATGAAGACGAAGACGACGAAGATGAAGAGCGCCGGGGCAAGATAGGCAAGGCCGACTCCGAGCGAGCGAACGTCACGCGCCGACCACCGCATCACGTCGCGGCATCGTAAGGCTATCTTCCTGTTGAGGCGTGGCTCACGCGATCGAGACCCATGGACTGACGCGCAAGTTCGACGGCCGCGTTGCTGTCGACGGCCTTTCGCTGACCATCGAAGCGGGCACCGTGTTCGGTTTCCTCGGGCCGAACGGGGCGGGGAAGACCACAACGGTCCGCATGCTCGCCGCCCTCATCGCGCCGACGGACGGAGACGCGATCGTCGCGGGACACGCGCTCGGGGTCGACGACACCGCGCTACGCCGTTCGGTCGGGATCCTCACCGAGCAGCCCGGCCTTTACGACCGGCTCTCAGCGCGGCAGAACCTCCGTTACTTCGCGCGGCTCTACGACCTCGACCCGCCGCGAGCGGATTCGCAGGTCGAGCGCTACCTCCATCTTCTCGAGCTGTGGGACCGCCGCGACGAGCCCGTCGGTACGTTCTCGAAGGGCATGCGCCAGAAGCTCGCGATAGCGCGTGCTCTGCTCCACGAGCCGACCGTCGTATTTCTGGACGAGCCGACCGCGGCTCTCGATCCGGAAGCGGCCCGCACCGTTCGCGACTTCGTGAAGGGCCTGAAAGCGGAGGGCCGCACGATCTTCCTGACCACGCACAACCTGCCGGAGGCCGACGAGCTCTGCGACAGCATCGGGATCTTTCAGCGGCGCCTGCTTCGCATGGGGTCACCCGCGGAGCTGCGCGCGAGCCTGTTCGGCGCTGGTACGGTCGTGCGCGTCGTCGGCGACGCCGCGCGCTACGTGCGAGTAGCGCGATCGCTCCCCTTCGTGCGTGAGGTGCGCACAGATGGCGAAACGCTCACGGTGCAGCTCGATGACCCGGACTCGCGAAATCCCGATCTCGTGGACGCGCTTCGGGAAGCTGGCGCGCGTATCCGCTACGTCGAGCGTCTCCAGCATTCGCTCGAAGACGTGTATCTCCGTCTCGTCGGAGGTCACGCGTGAAGAAGGCGCTGATCGTCCTCGAGAAGGAGTGGCTCGAGCTACGTCTTCAGCCCAC
>JALYLL010000024.1 GCA_030774255.1 Chloroflexota bacterium
AGCCGCGCATACCCCCACGCGCAGGGCTGCTCCCCGTTGATCCAGCACGCCGCGTCGAACTTCTTCGAATCGCGCACCAGCCGCTGGACGAGCGGATCGAGCCGCTCGTCGTTGCCGTATCCGGCTAGGGCGACGTAACGCACGACGCTTCCGATGAGGCATGACGCCCCGTGATCCTTGTTGAAGACCCATTCCATTCCGCCGCGTCCGGGGCGACCCAGCTCTTCGAGGACGTAACGGGCCGCCCGGCGCACACGAGGGTCGCCCGAATCGACGCCGTACTCCACGAGGAGAAGATTCGCCCAGTGAGTCGCCTCGTATTTGGGACCCCACAGGTCGGCGCCAGGCTCAGTCTTCTGGCGGCGAAGGATCGTCGAGATGGGCGGCGTGTTCATCGCGCGTTGCTGCGCGTCCCGAAGCTCAGGGTCGCGTGGGCTCTTGTCGAAAAGGGAACGCAGGGTCTGCGCGCGGACGGCGGGATCGCTGCGTTCGAGAAGCCACGGCACGGGGTCGCCCTTCAGAAGGGCTCGCCAGGACATCAGACGCCTCCAACGGAGAGCTCTGAGATGACGAGGGTGGGACTTCCTAGGCCGCCCGGTCCGAACACGAGGTCGGTGCCGAGTCCGGCGATCGAGCTCAGCAGATGCGTCAGGTTTCCGGCGATGGTGATCCCCTGGACGGGATGGAGGCGGTTCCCCCGCTCGAGATAGTTCCCGGTCGCCCCGAGCGAGAACTCGCCCGACACGGGGTCGACCGTGTGGAGATTGAGCAGCGACGTCACCGCAAGGGCGCGCTCGAGTCCGGCGACGATCGCTTTCGCGTCGTCGGTGCCGGCCGCCACGAAAAGGTTCGACGGGCCGATACGGGCCGGCGAGCCATATCCGCCTCGGCGGGCATTGCCTGTCGGATCGTTGCCGAGCTTCTTCGCGGTCTTGATCGACGTGAGGTACCCGCGCAGCACGCCCTGTTCGATGAGCGTTCGCGTCGTCGTGGCGACGCCCTCGCCGTCGAATGGGGCGCTGCGCAAGCCGCGCGGCCGTCGGGCGTCGTCGATGATCGTCATCTTCTCGTTGGCGACGCGCTGTCCGATCTTGTTCGCGAAGAGGCTCCGGCCTTTTAGGACGTTGTCCGCGGAGAAGAGCGGTCCGATCGCGCGGAGGAGCTCCATCGCCATCCACGGATCGAGCACGACCGGCACCTTTTGTGTGGCGAGTGGTTTCGCGCCGAGCTTTTCGACCGCGCGCTGCGCGGCGCGCTGCCCGACGCGAGCCGGCTCGAGCTCGCCGAAGCGACGCGCGGCCTCGCCGTGATAACCGATCTGCCGATCGCCGTTCTCGGACGCGACCGCTGAGGTCATGGCGCCGCAATACGACTCGCGGAACGACGCGCGTACCCCGGTGGTCGTCGCGATGATCGTCGTCGACTCCGAGTCGCTGTACGTCGTCTTCCGGAACTGCTTCACGCGCGGATCCGTAGATCGGGCCGCCTCTTCGACAGCGAGGGCGATCGCAGCCCGCTCGCTGAGCGGGCGATCGACGATGCCCGCCTGATAGATATCGAGATCCGCGTCGTCGATCGGCCGTGTCGCGAGCGCGAGATCCGCATCGCGCTCCGTCAGAGCGGACATGCGTCGGGCAATCTCGACGCATGCTCGGATGCCTTCCCCTGAGAGATCGCTGGTATAAGCAAAGCCGAGCCGCTGATCATCCAAGATGCGCACGCCAACGCCCCGCTCTCCACGAGCAATGACCGACTCAATGGCACCCTCTTTGATCTCGACCGACCCCGACTGGGCCTCCCGCAAAAAGACTTCGCCGGTCGCGACACCCGCCGACTTCAACGCATCGAGAGCGGCATCGACTGTCGCCTCATTGGTGAGTCGCTCACTCATGGGACGGATCCGGCTGGCGGGTGGCACGGGTGAGTGGGTTGTGCGCGAGCCGTTGACCGGCCGCGCCCCTGGAGAGAGCTCGAAGCGCGAGCGGAGCGGACCGGTAGGCGAGCGCACAACCCCGAACCCGGGACAGGACCCGCCAGCCTTTCGCCTCTGACGCGCTCACTTCAGCTTCCCACCAACGACGACGCTCGGGATCCGGATGGTCGGTTGGGCGTCGGCGACCGGCGCGCCCTGGCCATCTTTTCCGCAGGTGCCGGTCGAATATCCAAGGTCGGTTCCGACCATATCGATTTCGCTCATCAGCTTCGGTCCCTGACCTACCAGAGTTGCCCCTCTGAGCGGCTCGGCGAGCTTGCCGTCGCGGATTCGATAGCACTCCGTGATCTCGAATGCGAAGTTGCCCGACACAACGTCGACTTGCCCGCCACCCATCTTCTTTACGAAGACCCCATCCTCGACCGACTTCAGAATTTCCTTTGGATCCGATGTGCCGCGCGCGATCATCGTGTTGGTCATGCGGCAGATCGGCAGGTAGCGGAACGACTCACGCCGCGCGTTGCCGCTCCGCTCGATGCCGAGCTTCGCGGCGTGCTTTCGATCCGAGAGATAGGTGCGCAGGATGCCCTTCTCGATGAGAACGGTGCGATGCGTCGGCGTGCCCTCGTCGTCCATCGCCGACGTGCCGCGCTTGTTGGGATCGGTGCCGTCGTCGATCACGGTGATGAGCTCACTTGCAACCTTTTGACCGATCCGTCCGGAGTAGACCGAGAGGCCCTTGAGGTTCAGGTCGGCCTCGAGCCCGTGGCCCACCGACTCGTGGATCAGAGTTCCGCCGGCTTCGCTCGAGAGCACGACCATGTAGGTCCCGGCCGGCGCGGGCTCCGCGCGGACGTTCAGGACCGCGCGCCGTGCGGCGTCGTTCGCGGCTTGCTCGACCGCGTCGTCGGTGAGCATCTCGAATCCGGCGGTACCGCGGATTGCCTCGAATCCGGACTCCAATACGTCGCCCTCCTTGGCAACGGCCTGCACGGCCAGGTTCAGGCGCACGCGCGTGTCCGTGCGGAAAAGGCCGTCGCTATTGGCGATGAGGACTTCCTGGACGCTCTCGCCGTAGCTCGCCGTCACCTGGTGGATCCGCGGGTCGAGCCCGCGAGCGACCTCGTTCGCGAGCCGGAGAAGACCGACCTTTCGCTCGACGGCTACCGACCGCGGATCGATCGCCACGGTGGAGTGGCGCGGAAGCTCGTCCGGGTCGGGCTCGTCCGCTTCGTGGAACTCGCCGCCCTCGGCGACGCTCTGCGCCGCGCGTCCGGCGAGGGCCATGAGGTCGTCGAAATCGGCGATGTTCCCATTCGCGTAGGTGGTGCGCTCGCCGCTCGTGACGCGAATGCCGGCGCCCTGATCAACACCCGAGATCGCATCTTCGATGCGGCCGTCGTCGAGGATCAGCTGAAGAGTCTCGTGACGCTCCCAGAAGAGCTCAGCCCAATCGCCGCCTCGCGACAGCGCGGTGCGGAGCGCCTGAGCTGCTTCGCGCGCGCCGACCGACGGCCTGCTTGTGACTGCTGCGGTGATGACCGACCTCCGCTCCCCTGAAGGAAAGCGATGGTACGACGTTCAGTCGCCGATGACAGTTATGGTCGCGCTCCGTTCGCGTGGACCATCGAGCTCGGCGAAGTACACACCCTGCCATGTGCCCAATGCGATCGCACCATCGCGTATCGCGAGCGTCACGCTGTT
>JALYLL010000025.1 GCA_030774255.1 Chloroflexota bacterium
TCCGCGCTCCCGCAGAGGATCGAGCCGACTGGCGCCGCGAGTCCCTTCGAGAAACAGAACTGCACCGTGTCGACCGGAGCGCAGAGTTCGCGCACGTCAACGCCGAGCGCGACCGCGGCGTTGAAGATCCGCGCGCCGTCCAGATGCACGCGGATCCCGCGCCGGTGGGCGAGGTCGGCGACGGCCTTGGTGTCCTCGGCGGTGATCACCGAGCCACCGCAGTTGTTGTGTGAGTTCTCGAGGCAGAGAAGTGACGTGCGTGGATACATGCCCACCGGACGGATCGCGGCCTCGACGTCGTCGAGTCCGGGCATGCCTTGGCGATTAGGAATCAGCCGCGGCTGGATCGAGCCGAGAACGAACGCGGCGCCCATCTCGTTCTGGTAGATGTGCGCGAGATCGCCGAGGATCACCTCGTCTCCGCGTTCGGTCTGCGAGAGAACGCCGCATAGGTTGCCGAGCATCCCGCTCGCGACGTAGACGGCTGCCTCTTTGCCGACGATCTCGGCAGAGCGCCGCTCGAGCCGATTGACAGTCGGATCCTCGCCGTACTGATCGTCGCCGACCTCGGCGTCGGCCATCGCGCGGCGCATCGCCGGCGTGGGCACGGTGAAGGTGTCGCTGCGGAGCTCGATCGTCTTGCGTGCGGTCATCTGCCCAACGCCTCCAACAGTCTTCCCAACGCCGCGACGACGAGCGGCGACACGATGATCGCCGGCAGGAAGTCCGCGACTTTGATGTCTCGGATAGCGAGAAGTTTGAGACCCACGCCGATGAGGAGCAAGCCGCCGACCGCGCTCATCTCCCGGAGCTGTAGATCGCTGAGGATCCCGGCGAATAACGAAGCCCCGACCGCGAGGCCGCCTTGGTACAGAAGGATGAGCGGGACGGTGAGGAGGACCCCCCACCCAAGCGTCGCGGCGAGCGCGATCGCAGTGAAGCCATCGAGCACGCTCTTGACGGTCAAGAGGGTCGCGTCGCCGGCGAGCCCGTTCTGGATCGAACCGAGGAATGTGAGCGGTCCGACGCAGAACACGATCGCCGCCGTGACGAACGCTTCGGCCACTGTGCTCGTGCTTCCGCGCGCGAAACGCTGCTGAAGCGCCTCGCCGAGCTGGTTGAGCCGCGCATCGACGCCGACGAGCGAACCGATGATCCCGCCGAGCAATATCGCGCCGAGCATAAAGAGCAGGTCTGACGTGTCGATGGCGAACATCACGCCCATCGCGGCCACGAACAGACCCACACCGCGAACGACGTTCTCCCGCAAGCGCTCGGGAAGGCGATCGCCGACCACCGTACCGACGACACCGCCGATGAGCACGGTCGCCGCGTTGAGAAGAGTGCCGGTGAGGACGCCCACGAGGGTCCGTAGTATGCGGAGCCGGTGACGAACATCGTCGTGTGGTCGGCCTTCTCGACTTCGCCCGAGATGGTCACGGCCCGCTTCCCCGACGATCGCATCTTCGCGATCGCGGACGAGAAAGGACTCGCCGCCGCCGCGGACGCGGAGGTGGCCTTCAGCGGGAACAACCCGCGCCGCGTGCGCAAACTCCTCGACGCGACGCCGAAGCTTCGCTGGTACCACACGGTCTCGGCTGGCGTGGAGAACATGCCCCTACCCGAGCTCGCCGAGCGCGGCATCGTGCTCACCAACAACAGCGGCTCGTACGACATCCAGATCGCCGAGCATTTGATGGCGTTCGTGTTCGCCGCGTCGCGCCAGCTGCACCGCTACCGGGACCTACAGCGGGCGAGCGAATGGAAGGAGCTGCAACACCAGGAGCTCCGCGACGCGACCATCGTCGTGTATAGCATGGGCAGCATCGGAGGCGAGATCGCTCGTCTCGCGAGCGCGGTCGGGATGCGCGTCATTGGCGTTCGCCGCAAGGCCGGTTCATCCGAGCCTGGCATCGACCGCGTGGTGACCGCCGACCGGCTCGCCGAGGTTCTGGGCGAGGCCGACTATCTCGCGGTCGCGGCGCCGCTCACCTCCGCAACGCGTGGCGCGATCTCGCGCGAGGTCATGTCGCGAATGAAACCGACCGCGTGGATCATGAACATCGGCCGCGGCGCGATCATCGACGAACCCGCGCTGATCGAGGCGCTCCAGGCGAAACGGATCGGAGGCGCCGCCCTCGATGTGTTCACGATCGAGCCGCTGCCCAAAGAGAGCCCGCTCTGGAAGCTCGAGAACGTGATCATCACGCCGCACCACTCCGGCTCGTCGCCGCGGGCTTCCGAGCGGACCCTCACGCTCTTCGCCGAAAACCTCCGCCGCTACAAGGCGGGCGAGCCGCTCATCAATCGCGTCGACTTCGAGGCGGGGTACTAGTGCGCATCGCCCGGCAGCGCGTCGCCAGTCGGACGATCGGGTTCACCGAGTCGGTCATCCGTGAGATGACGCGGCTCTGCGCGATGCATGGCGGCATCAACCTCGCGCAGGGCTTTCCGAATTTCCCCGCGCCCGCCCAGGTGAAAGAGGCCGCCAAGCGCGCGATCGACGCCGACATCAACCAGTACGCGATCACGTGGGGTGCGAAGAGCCTGCGGGACGCGCTCGCACGCACGTACCGCGAGCTCTATGCGATGCAGGTCGATCCGGAGACGATGCTGACGGTGACCTGCGGATCGACGGAGGCGATGATCTCCACGCTCCTCGCGATCTGCGATCCCGGCGATGAGGTCATCGTCCTCGAGCCCTTCTACGAGAACTACGGGCCCGATGCCGCGATCTCGGGCGCGACGCCCATGTTCGTTCCGCTACGGCCCCCGTCCTTCGAGTTCGACCCCGACGAGCTCGCCAGAGCGTTCACGTCCCGCACGAAGGCGATCATCGTCAACAGCCCTAATAATCCGACCGGCCGGGTGTTCACCCGCGTGGAGCTCGAAACGATCGCGCGGCTCTGCCGGGAACACGATGTGATCGCCGTCACCGACGAGATCTACGAGCACATCCGCTACGAGGGCGAACACATCCCGATCGCGACCCTCGAGGGAATGGCCGAGCGCACCGTGACCATCTCGGGCGCGAGCAAGACGTTCTCGGTGACCGGCTGGCGGGTCGGATGGATCGTCGCGCCACCCGAGCTCACCGCCGCGATCAGAAAGGTGCATGACTTCGTCACCGTCGGCGCGCCCGCGCCACTGCAGGAGGCGATAGCCGTCGCGCTCGGTCTGGGCCGGCCGTATTACGACCGGCTGTCGAGCGAATACCGCGTTCGCCGCGATCACCTCGTCCGCGTCCTCGAGGCCGCGGGCCTCAGCCCGAACACTCCGCAGGGCGCGTACTACGTGCTCTGCGACATCCGCCCCTTCGGCTTCGCGGATGACGTCGCGTTCGCCAATTGGCTCGTCCGTGACGTCGGCGTCGCGGGCGTGCCCGGTTCATCGTTCTTCTCGCGCCGCGAGCTCGGACGCCATCTCATCCGCTTCACCTTCTGCAAGACACCGGATGTGCTCGACGAAGCGGGCATCCGCCTGAGCCGTGTCCATGACCTTGCCCGCGCGCACACGAGTAGCTGACACAGAGGCAATCGCAGACGGCTGCGGGTGGCATGGGCGAGTGGGTTGTGCGCGAGCCGCGGGTGCCCCGGGCACCGGCCACGCGGAGGGAGCGGAGCGAACGACGCGGAGGGCCGGGAGGGTGCGGCGAGCGCACGGCCCTGAGCCCATGACAGGACCCGCAGCCGGATCAGCTAGGGGGCTAGCTGCGCCGAATCGTTCTCGTGATCGCGCATGAACGCGAGGTAGAGGGCGTACGGATCAGGCGGAGACGCCACGGTCGCCGAGCTCGCCGACGTCGATAGGCGCTGCTGCATCGCGTCCGCGTCGCCCTGGCGGCCGAGAGCGCGGAGCGCTTGCGGATAGCTCGAGCGGAGAGTGAAGACACCCTGCACCGAGCCGAGAGCCATGCCGCGCTCGAACGCGGTCACCGCTTCGCGGAACAGGCCGTAACCGTACGCGGCCTCGCCGTATGCGAGCCACGCCGCTGACGTGTCCTGCGAATATGCGTCGGCCTTCGTGCGCTCGTAGAAGTTCTTTCGCATCTTGGCGTCGTTCCAGTCGTCGCCGATGACCGCTTTCAGGAGCGCCTCGTCCTTCGGGTCGTAGATGACCATGTAGCGGTAGCTGAAGGACTGCCAGTTGTTCTGGAACCACTTATAGGAGAGCGGGACCATGTTGCCGAGCATCGGATCGTTCACATAGAAGGTGCTGGCCGCGTCGTCATAGCCGCGGACCACCCGCCAGTGAG
>JALYLL010000026.1 GCA_030774255.1 Chloroflexota bacterium
GCCGCCGCACGCGGCCACGAGCATGCCCGCGCCGATTGCCGCGGCGATCGATCGAGCGTGTGTACGCATGGTCACTGTCACTGCTCCTCCCGTTGGTCAGGCTGACTCTAAGAGGCGCACGTGAGACCGCGGCAAGGTTCGGCTAACAGTTCGCTAAGAAGCCGGGAGCCAGCCTATCGTCCCGTGGTGGCACGGTCCGCCGTGGACGTCATCCGAGAGCAGCTGCAGGGGGCATACGAAACGATCCGCGAGCGCGTCGACGGTCTGACCGACGATGAGTTCTTCTGGGAACCGGTGGCCGGATGTTGGACGGTCCGTCTCCGCGATGATGGTCGATGGGCCGTCGATTATCCCGAGCCGCCGCATCCTGATCCGTCGCCCTTCACGACGATGGGATGGCGACTGGTGCACGTCGCGGAGTGCAAGGTCATGTATCACGAGTTCGGACCTGCGAGGCTGACGTTCCCGGAGTTCGACTCGGCGCACACCGCCGCGACGGCGATCGAACAGCTCGAGGCCGGGCACGCGATGCTCCTCCGCGACCTCGCAGGTCTTGACGACCCGGCCCTCGAGCGAGAGGTGCTGACGAATTGGGGCGAGAAGTGGCCGGCACGAAAGGTCTTCTGGACGATGGTCGACCACGACCTGCATCACGGTGCGGAGATCGGAGTCCTCCGCGACCTGTACCGAGAGCGCGGCCGCTGACCGACCGAATCTCGGCACGTTTGCTCGAACTCTGTGGCGTGCCCTCGCTTTCTCGTACGGCGCACACGCGAACGTTGATCGGTGCTGGCGCGGCGGGTGCATGGCCAGATGGAAACAAGTCGCGTGGAGGTTTCTATGCCTATTGCACCCATCACTGACTTCGGCACGGCAGTGATTACCGGTCTCGCCGCCGCGCTCGCCACGTTCATGACCGCGCTCCCATCGGTCTTGGGGGCGGTTCTTCTTCTGATCATCGGTTGGATCGTCGCCGGCTTCATCGGGGGGCTGCTCTCGAAATTCTTGCGAACGATCCGTATCGACGATCTCGCGGAGCGATCGGGCATTGCTGGATTCCTACGCCGCGCCCGAGTGCAAGCGGACGCGGCGGGCGTGATCGGCGGTCTCGTGAAGTGGTACGTACGGCTCGTCTTCTTGCTCCTGGCGGCCAACGCGGTCGGCCTGACCGCGGTTAGCGGGATCGTCAATCAGGTGTTGGCGTTCATCCCCAACTTGCTCGTCGCCATCCTCATCCTCGGTGTCTTCTCGTGGCTCGCGACGACGGCGAAGAATCTGGTAGTTGGGGCCGTCGAAAGTGCCCGCATGTCGAACGCGAACATGCTCGGCACTCTCACATTCGTGACGATCCTCGCGTTCGGGATCATCGCCGCGGCCAACCAGATCGGGATCGCCGCGACTCTGATCAACACGCTGTTTATCGGCGTCGTTGGTGCCCTCGCGTTGGCCTTCGGTCTCGCGTTCGGGCTCGGGGGCCGCGAGGAGGCCGCTCAACTGCTCGCTGAGTGGCGAGGCCAGGCACAAAAAGCTATCGCCGAAACATCGGGCGCTCGAGCATCACGCCAGACAAACGGAAAGACTCAGCAGGAAACCCAAACGGCACGTACGTAGCTAGCAACTGACAAGTAGAGAGGGCCGCGGTGGAAATGCGAGCTCCCGCGGCCCTCCGTCGTCCGCGCTAGCGGATGGTGACCACCGTATACATCCCAAGGTCGTCCATCCACGCGCCTCCGTCGACGACGCCGCGGAGCGGGACGACGAACGTCCCCGGCAGCGTGCCCTTCACGCGGAACGAGAAGGTCGCGACCCCGCCCGGGGGGACGATGTCTTCCTGCTGCGCGGCGGGTCGCTCCGGTGTCGGCCATCCGTCGGCGAGGAATGCGAGGTCCGGCGAATTCCCGGGAATCCCGAGCCGGGCCTCCTGTGTCGTGCCTTTCCTCCACGCGGTGGACCCGGTGTTGCGGAGCACGACCGAGACGAGCGCCGCGTCGTTCGCCGTAATCTCGGGATAGGGCGTCTCCGACACGAAGCTCGCGTGGACCGTCGCGCTCGTCGGAGGAGCGCACAGGCTGGTCAGCCACATGAAGTGCGGCCAGTTCCAGGTCGGACCCGGATCAGTGTGCGTGCTCCCAGGCACTTCGTTGTGTCCGATGACGTGCTCCCGATCGAGCGGGATGCCCTGCCGCGCTGAGATCGCGCACACCAGCACTGCCGCCGCGTAGTACTCCTCGGCCGTGAACACCGGGTTCGTCACTCGGTCGAGCTCCAGCTCGATCCCGATCGACTGCAGGTTGTACCAGTAATTCCCAGAGTGCCACGCGGTGTCGGCTTCATGGACGATCTGCGCGATGTGGCCGTCGCCACGGATGACGTAGTGCGCGCTCACGTCGGATGCGAGGTTGTTGAACGCTCGAAGCGTTCGTTCGTAGCTGATGTCGGTGTAGTGGATGACGATGTAATCGATCGACGCGCCGTCCCGCCCTTCCCAGTAATTCGTCTGCGTCGGGAGATACTCGGACTGCGCGACATACGGAAAGCGGATCGCCGTCGCCGAGCGAGAGGTGGTCGCCGCCCGCGCTGCCGGGATCGCGGATTCAGGCATCGCCGTCGGATCGAGCAGGGGCACGACCGTCACGTCAGGCCGCTCGCCGGCTCGCGGCGCGGCATCGCCGAGTCCGGTGGCGCCCATGAGGAGGATGCCGATGACCAAAACCGAGCGACGAAGCAACCGCTGCATCTTCCCATCGCCCAACGGGAGTAAGCAATAGGCATGGCGTTACCTTGCTCGTATGGTAACCAAGCGTGCCTCTGTTCTGATCGCTGCTCCGTACGTGACGATTCGCGGCGATTCTCGCGATGGGAACCCTGGATGGCTCGTGCGTCAGCGAGCGAAGACTTGCGACCGGACCGATAACGCCGTGTTCAATCCGAACGACTGAGACGCGGATCGAACGCGTCGCGCAAGCCGTCGCCGAGCAGGTTGAACGAACCGACGGCGAGCAGGATCGCGAGCCCCGGAAAAAGCGAAAGCCACGGCTGCGTGCTGATGTAGTTCCGGCCTTCGCTGATCATGACACCCCACTCGGGTGTCGGCGGCTGCGCGCCGAAGCCGATGAAGCTGAGTCCGGCCGCCGCGATGATCGAGGAGCCCAGATCGAAGCTCGCCTGGATCATCAGCGGGGCGAGCGCATTCGGAAGGAGGTGACGCAGGACGATTCTCGTCCGGGTTGCGCCTATCGCGCGCGCCGCCTCGACGAACTCCCGGCGTCGCAGCGAAAGGATCTGGCCACGCGTAAGGCGCGCGTAGACCGCCCACGTGACCGCTGCTATCGCGATGATCGCGTTGGTCAGGCTCGGGCCAAGTGCGCCCGCAATCGCCATTGCGAGGATGAGAGCCGGAAAGGCCAGAAAGACCTCGGTCAAACGCATGAGCGCTTCGTCGACAAGGCCTCCGGCGTACCCAGCGACGAGTCCGATGACGGTGCCGACGACGCCGGCCGTTGCCACGACGACGACTCCGATGATCAGCGAGATGCGCGCGCCGTAGAGGATCCGGCTCGCGATGTCACGGCCGAGCGAGTCGGTTCCAAGCCAATGCTCGGATGAGGGCGGCCGCAGGCGCGAGCCGAGCTCCTGAACGAGCGGGTCATATGGAGCGAGCACCGGAGCCAGGAGCGCGCACGCCGCGAACACAGCGATGAGCGCGAGGGCCACCACGTTCAGAGGATTGGCCAGGACGGGCGCTCGGGCGACGAGCCTAAGACCGCGCACCGGGAGCGCGACGGTGCTAGCCATGCTGCGTCCGAGGGTCGAGCCAGAAATACGCGATGTCGACCACGAGGTTCCCGATCGGGTACACGATCGCCGCGAGCAGGGTCACGCCGAGCACCGCCGGAAAATCGACCGCGATCGCAGCCGCGGTCGCATAGCGTCCAAGACCCGGCCAGCTGAAGATCGTCTCGGTCAACACGGCGCCCGAGAGGAGGCTCCCGAACGTTAGGCCGAGGATCGTGACGGTGGGGATGAGCGCGTTGCGCAGCCCGTGGCGCAGGACCACGAGCCGTTCCTGAAGGCCCTTCGCGCGCGCGGTCCGCATGTAGTCCTGGCCGAGCACCTCGAGCATGCTCGAGCGCGTCATCCGCGCGATCACCGCCGTCGAGAAGTAACCCAACGTGAGCGCAGGTAGGACGAGGTGGAGAAGGCTGCTGCGGAGAGCCTCCAGGTCGCCCGCGAGCAGGCTATCGACGACGTACATGCCAGTGCGGGTGGGAGGCGGCGCTATGAAAGTGTCGATGCGAGCTCCGCCCGGGAGCCAGCCGAGCTGGTAGTAGAAGAGGCCGATCACGATGAGGCCGAGCCAGAAGACCGGGATCGAACCGCCGATGAGCGAGAGCAGCCGCACCAGGTGGTCGGGAAGGCGGCCGCGAAAGACGGCCGACCAGACGCCGGCCGGAATGCCTACGAGGATCGCGACGAGCAGAGCGGCCAGCGAGAGCTCGATCGTGGCTGGGAACGAGTCGAAAAGGTCGTCGGAGACCGGGCGGCGGGTCCGGATGCTTCGACCGAGATCGCCATGCACGAGGCCGACGACGTACGTGAAGTACTGCTCGGCAAGTGGCCGGTCGAGGTGATACTCGGCCCGGAACGCCGCGATCTGCTGGTCGGTGGCATGGTCGCCGAGCGCCGCGGCGACGGGATCGGCGGGGATGACGTGCGAGATCGCGAAGGTGATGATCGAAACGCCGACCATCACCGCCGCGATCCCGACGATCCTTCGGGTCAGGAACCCGAGGAACCGCATGGCGCCCTGTGACTACTACTTAGTTACTGACGCGAGCTCCGCCCATCCGATCGAGCTCCAATTGAAGCCCTTCACGTTCGAGCGAAGTCCAAACAGCTCGTTGGGCTGATAGAGCACGACGTATGGGCCGTTGTGAAGGACGTAGTCGGTGATCTCCTTGTACGCGGCCACGCGCTTGGCCGGGTCCGAGATGAGCTCGGCCTCATGCGCCTTGGTCGCGATCGGGTCATCCCAGCCGTTGCGGTAGGCGATGGACTTTGCCTTGTAGTCGGTGAACGGGTTGACGTTCGCACCGGGGTCGGGGTAGTCCGGCCCCCAGTTGATCATCACGAGCTGGCCCTTCTGCGCGCGGTATGTCGCGAGCAGGTCCGCCGTGGTCGTCTGCTTGATGTTCACGGTCACGCCGATCTTGGCCCAGTCGGACTTCAGCTTGGCCGCGATGTCGCTCCAGGCGACGCCGCCTGGCGCCGATCCCGTTGGGACGAGGAAGTCGAGCGTGACGCTGGTCTGGCCTGCTTCCTGGAGCAGCGACTTCGCCTTGGTCACGTCAGCCTGGAAGGGCGTCGACTCGTTGTAGCCGGCGAGACCCGCTGGGACGATCCCCTGCACTTTCTTGCCGTTGCCCTTGAGGAGGTCCTTCACGATCCCGTCGTAGTCGACGGCCGTGCGTAGAGCCTCCCGCACCTTGACGTTGTCGAGTGGCTTGACCATGGCGTTCATGCCCACATAGACGAGGAGCAGGCTGCTCGCGGAAGTCGTGGTGACACCTGCCTTGCCCTGAAGCGCGGCGATCTGCTCTGAACCGAGATCGTTCGCGATGTCAATGTCGCCCTTCTCGAGCGCGAACTGCTGGTTCGCGGGCTCGGGCACGTGCTTGAAGAGAACCCCGCTCAGCGCTGGCTTCGTCCCGCCGTAGTTCGGGTTGGCCTTGAGAAGGACCTCGGTGTTCTTGGTCCAGTGATCGACCGCGAACGGCCCGCTCCCGGCGGAGTGGTCGAGCAGGTACGCCGAGCCGAAGTCGCCACCCGCTTCCTTGGTCTTCACTTCCTTCGAGTCGATGACGCCGCCGATCGTGAAGGTCAGGATGACGAGGAAGGTCTGTGTGCTCGACGTCTTTGGCATGGTGACCACGACGGTCGTCGGGTCGGATGCCTTGATGCTCTCGGCTTTCAGGCCGGCGATGTCGGTGTAAAGGAAGGCCGGCGACTTGTTCAGCTTGATGGCGCGCTGGACCGAGTAGACGACGTCGTCCGCGGTGAGCGGATTGCCGCTCGCGAATTTCACACCCGACTTGAGCTTGAAGGTGATGTCCCAGTTGCTGCCCGCGTCCTTGATATCCCAGCTCGTGGCGAGCCCGGGCTTGGGCGTGGTGAGATCCGTGCCCTCGAACCTCACGAGCGTCTCGTACACGTTGTGGGTGGCGAAGACCGCGCTGAATTCATAGAGGACTGCGGGATCGAGCGAAATGAGGTCGCTTGTGTCCCGGTCGATGACGAGCGTGCTTGCGGCTCCTCCGGCGGACGGTGATGCGCCGGGCGAGCCGCTCGCGCCCGGGGTTGTCGCCGGGCCGCATGCCGCGGCAACGACAAGCGCGATGGCAAAGAGGATCGAGGTGTAACGAAGCGATCTGAACATGTAGCCCTCCCCTGCGAGTAGTCGCTGAGCCTAGCACCGGTTCATTCGGCCACAGCCGAAGTAACCGGAAGATACAAACGGCCCGCCGGAAGGTCTTTTCCGCGGCGGCGTCCCGGTTTGACTGGGCGAAATCATCTGCTAACCCTTCGTAGTAGTTCTGATGCGGAGGGTCCAAACGATGCTTCGGCTTGGAACACCAAAGGACACGGTCTCGCGCTGGCGGCGACGGGCACTGCTTCGGTGCGGCTTTCTCGGCGCGCTCTGCCTCGCCGCGACTGAGACCTTGGCGCTCGTCGCTCCATTCATTCGGGTCAATCGGATCCTGGGCCTCGGAAGCCCGGTGGCCGTGGGGACGAAGGCGCAGCTACTCGACCTGTTCGGAGCGACCAACGACCGGCCGATCCTCTTCCGCGAAGGCCGCTTTTTCTTACTCCATGCGCCAGGCGGGATCATCGCGGCATACCGCAAGTGCACCCATCTCGGATGCGCCGTCCCCTGGAGCGACGCCGAAGATCGGTTTCAGTGTCCTTGCCACGGGTCGGAGTACGACAAGCACACCGCTGTCGTCCTGAAGAATCCCGCCCCGAGGCCGCTCCAGCTTTTTCACATCGCCGAAAACTCTGAGGGGCAACTCATCGTCGACACGAACCCGCTCCGCGTTATCGATCGTACGAAAGACGACTGGGATC
>JALYLL010000027.1 GCA_030774255.1 Chloroflexota bacterium
CCGAAGCCGACGAAGAGGCCCTGAGCACAACAGGAATTCGTCCCTAGACTCGGCCTCATGAGGGCGGTCGCCGGCGCATCGTTCTATGTACCCGTCGAAGGGGAGCTTCGAGAGCTCGAGAAGCGCCTTCTCGACGTGGGCCGCGGCGCACATCCGGTGTTCCGTGACGCGGTGGCGCACCTGTTCACGACACCGGGAAAGCTTCTCCGGCCGACGCTCGTGTTCCTTTCCTCTCGTTTTGGACCCGGTCAGGACCGCGAGGTCGTGCTCAATCTCGCCGAATCCCTCGAGCTCGTGCACACCGCGTCGCTCGTTCACGACGACGTCGTGGACCGCGCGGCGATGCGCCGGAATATCCAAACGGTGAACGCGAAGTGGAGCGACGACGTCGCGCTGATCGTGGGCGACTACCTTTTCGCGAAGGCGTACGCGCTCGCGGCAGTGCTCCCGAAGCCCGAGGTGATAGCGATCGTCGCGCAAACCGTGTTCGCCCTTTGCGACGGAGAGCTCGGCGAGATCACGGCGACACCGTCGCTCCCGAGCGAGTCCGCATACCTGGACCGCATCGAGCTGAAGACCGCATCCCTCTACGCCGCCTGCAGTCAGGGCGCGGCGCTGCTCGCCGATGCCGAGCCGGATCACGTCGCGGCTCTCGGCGCGTTCGGAACGAACCTAGGCATGGCGTTCCAGATCACCGATGACGTCCTCGACCTCGTCGGCGACGAAGCCGAATTCGGGAAGACCGTCGGCCGAGACCTCCTTGAAGGGATGCCGACTCTTCCGATGATCTACGCCGTGGAGGAGCGGGACGGCAGCGCGGGCGAGCTCGAAGCGCGCATCCTCGCCCCTACGAAGACGCAGAGCGACATGCGCGCAGTGCTCGCCGAGATTCGCGCGTCCGGCGGTCCAGAACGGGCGCGGCAGCGCGCGCTCGCCTTCCACGATGCCGCGCTGCATGCGCTCGATCGCCTTCCGGCTCGACCTGAGCGCGAATCCCTCCGGGACGCCGCCAATTTCGTCGTGAGTCGCGTGCGCTGATGGCCTCCTCCGAGATCGAATCCTTCCGCATCCGCTTCGCGTACGAGTTCGATCGTCTCCTCGAGACGATCGCCGATCTGGATGACGAGGCTGTCAACTGGAAGCCATCGGTCCCCGGTGCTAACTCAGTGCTCGTGTTGGTGACCCACGCTCTCGCATCGGCGGAGGAGCACGTTGTCGGGAAAGCCGCCGGAAAGTCGGTCGTACGCAACCGAGACGCGGAGTTCGTCGTGACGGGCGGATCGGGTCATTTGGCTACGCGAGCAGCCGAAGTTCGCGGTCGGATCGACGAGGCGCTCGCCGGGCTCGAGGGCCGGCTCGACGAGGAGCGTGAACCTCCGGTCGGCAAGTGGCCCGGGTCGCGCGGGACGGTTCGCGACCGGTTGATCCACAGCGTCTCGCACACCGCCGAACATGCCGGGCACGCCCAGCTCACGCGCGATCTCTACAACGCGAAAAGGGGGAGCACATGAAGGCCAAGGTCGCTGGTGACGGAACGCAGGCGAAGCCGTGGAAGCTCAAAACACCTAGCGGGTCGTCCGAGTATGAGATGTATCGCGCCGATGACGCCGATCCGCCCGCCATCGTCTGTATGGTCGGCAAGACCGAGCTTCGCTACCACCTGCGCGCGATCGAGGATCTTCACGCGATGCTCAAGAAGCACGGCGACTGGATGCTTCTCGGAAGCGCGGATGAGCAGAAGCCGGCGGCCGAAGGCACCGTCGAAGCCTGGGGCCGTTCGCCGAAGAACCCGGTCAGTGGCTGGTACGGCTTGAAGAAGGGGCTGCGCGGACGCTTTGGGATGTACATGCCGCCGCTCCTGGAAGCGCTCGGCCTGGCGGAGGTCGAGCACAACCCGAAGAACAATCGGATGCGCGGGGTCTAAGAGCCCGGCGGCCTCTGCCCGCGTCGCTTCCCGCGGCGCCTGCGCCGCTTGCGTTGTCCTTCGCCGGCCTCGGAGACCGGCGTGGGGCGCTCCTGCCGCGGTACCTCGTCGCTGCCGTAGCTTCCGACGCCCTTGGTGTGCGCGGGCACTGCGGCGAATGAGACGCCGAGCTCCTCGGCGGTCAGGACTTTGCGGGTTCCGTCGACCATGCCGACGACGATCGACTCCTTCACGACGTTGACGCCCTGCGTCGTCGCGCATCCGGATGTGCCGCAGGAGCCGCTCACGCACGAGGGGATGTGGAACGTCTCGCCGAGCTTGGGCAGCTTGCCCTTCACCTCCTGGTACGTCTCGAGCTCGTAGATGAGGCAGCACTTGAGGCGGCCGCACACTCCGGTGAGCTTCGACTGGTTCAGAGGAAGGTCCTGCTCCTTAGCCATCCGGATCGAGATGTTCGAGAACTTGTCGAGCCACGACGAGCAGCAGAGCTCGCGGCCGCACGTGCCCACTCCGGTCATGACCTTGGTCTCGTCGCGTGCCCCCATCCTCCGGAACTCGATACGCGTGCCGAAGTGCGCGGCAAGCGCGGCGTTCAGCTCGCTGAGGTCGGGACGTTCGTCGCTCGCGAAGAAGAAGACGAGACTCGAGCCGTCGAATTGCCAGTCGGCCCCGAGGATCTTGGCCGGGAGGTTCCTCGCGCGGACCATCTCGGCCGCCGCTCTGGTCGCGTCCTCCTCCATGCGCTTGTGTTTGTTCATCGCGAACAGATCCGCGCCGTTCGCCTTGCGCACGACGGTACCGAGAGGCGGGTCGACCATCACGAGCGGCGAGTCGGTGGGCAGGATCGCGACGCGCGCAGCATCCTCCCCGAGCTCGGTGCGCACGATCACCATCTCGTTCACGTCGACGTCGTTGACGCCGCCCGTTTCGAAGAAATACATGCGGCCGGCTTTCATGAAGCGCGCGCCGATCACCGTGCGAGGCGTGATCATGCGGACGCTCCGGCGAATGCCGCCGCGTAGGGGAGCTTCAGCGCCAGCAGCTCGAGCA
>JALYLL010000028.1 GCA_030774255.1 Chloroflexota bacterium
CGCTGACGGTAACGTCGACCCACTCGAGCTTGACGAGTGCGATCGAGTGCGCGCCGCTCGACTGCAGGCCCTGGTTGGTCTGCACGAGCTCCTGGTAATACGAGGTGGTCGCGGTCGCCCGCATGAGCGTCGGATCGTTGCGGGTGTACGCCTGGACCTGAGCCTCGTTGGCGCGTTGCACGACGTCCTTGACGGCCGCGACCGCGGCCGTGTCGCTCGAGCTCGTGTTGGTCTGGACGGCGGGCGCGGTTCGGTCGACGTACGTCTGCGCGGTCGAGACGAGGTTGGCGAGGTCGATGCGTCCGCTGAGTGCGGCGAGCGCGAACGCGAGAAGTCCCAGGGCCACGAGGCGGCCTGCCGGGATGCCGCTCTGCTTCCGAGCGGGAGGCGGCGGCGGAGCAAGGGGGGTCATCGGCGTGGTGGCGGTTGGATCACCTTCGAACATGGCTATAGCCTCTCTCGCGCGCCTAAGCCCGGCCTAAGAGTGGGCTGAATCGACGCTAGGAATTTCGTTCGATCCGGCTAAGACTGGGCTGCCTTCGGCGCCTGCATCGACCGCATGCCAAGCGCCAGGGCAACCCCCACGGCCATGAGCACGAGCCAGGCAGGCAAGAGCCAGTTCGGATACACCAGTCCGAGCAGCCGATCGAGCGACCACGATCCGTTGCCCGCGAGTGCGATCGCGAGTGCTCCGGCGAGGAGCGGCACAGGGAACTCCCACCCGACCTTGCCGCCGCCTGCCCAGAAGCCCTGAGGCCAGTGAGCGACGACCGTGACCACGACGAGATCGCCGGCGAGAAGTCCGGGGCCGATGGGTCCACCGAGCCCGAGCACCGTGAGGATCCTACCGCCCGCCTCGCCGAGCACTGCGGCGTACGCCCAGAGCAGGCCCGGCCGGAGACCCATCGAGTTGAACCAGCCCGCTACACCGGCGATGGAGCCGCCCTTACCGACGAGACCGAGCTTCAAGAGTCCATGCATCATCACGACTCCGCCGATCACGACCCGCAGAAGCAGAAGGGCTATGTCGAGGTACATGGACATGTGAAATGTTAATCCGCACACTCGAGTAACCGTGCGATTCGCCGTTCGCATCGTCGCCGTCGTCGCGTTGCTCGCCGGAGTCGTCTTCTTCTTTCAGGGCATCGGGGTCATACCCGGTTCGTTCATGACGGGGCGCAACGAATGGGCGGTCATTGGCGCCGCCCTCGTCGCCGGCGCGGGCGCGCTCTTCTGGCTCTCCGGCATGGTCGGGCCCGACGGAAGGCGTTAGTACTACCGCCACCGGTTCCTTAATCGGCTCCCCTAGAGTTGAACGTGTGGATGGGAAGCGTCTGGTAAGTCTTGCGATTGCCACCGCGGTCGCGATCACCCTGGTCGGCTCGCGGACCAATTCGACCACGACGTCCACGACCATCGCATCCGCGACAAAGATCATCGCCAGCGTGGGCACCGCGTTGAACCTCGCGTCGGACCCGACGCCCTCTCCTGGGTCGCTCATCGGACAAGTCGAGACGCGCACCTTCTGGAGCGCGTCGCTTGGCCGCACGATGCCCTACAACATCTACCTGCCGCCCGGATACGCGAGCGGCTCACGCGAATATCCGACGGTGTACCTGCTGCACGGAATGGCCGGCTCGGATCGGCAGTGGAAGGATCTCGGCATTGCCCAGGCGGCCGATCGACTCATCGGTGCGGGAGAGATCGCGCCGCTCATCATCGTGATGCCGGAAGGCGAGAGCGGGTACTGGGTCGATCACGCGACTGACGGCCAGAAGTGGGGACGCTACACAGCCGTCGATGTCGTGAACGACGTCGATGCGAACTTCCGCTCCATCGCACGAGAGCGATCACGCGCGATCGGCGGTCTTTCGATGGGCGCGCACGGCGCCCTGCAGCTCGCGCTCAACTACCCCGGAGAGTTCACCGCGGTCGGTGCGCATAGCCTGGTGCTCCGCCAGTTCGGCAGCGCGCCGTCGTATTTCGGGACGGCCGCGGACTTCGCCGCCCGCGATCCGATGCAGATCGTGGAGCGGAAAGGCGCCGCCGGATGCTCGTTCGCCCTTTGGATCGACATCGGCGCGGGGGATCCGTGGGCCTCGGCGGCGACGCAGTTCGACGGCGAGCTGACCGACCTCGGCATCAAACACCAGTGGCATCTTTGGACCGGGGATCACTCCACCGCGTACTGGAGCGCGCACCTCGACGACTACCTGCGCTTCTACAACGCGTCGCTCTCGAGCCGCGTCCCGAGGTCGTCCCTCTCCTAACGCAGCATCCGGCCGTAGTAGCCGAGGTAATCGGCAACGTGAGCGCTCCAGTACACGGCCGAATGATCGCCCACGTTCGCATGCCACTCGTTCGCGATGCCCAGCAAGTCGAGCTTGTTGTGGATCGCCGTCGCCTCGACGCGCCACGGATCGACATCGCCGTCATCGATCCACCACGTGTATGTCCGCGCCACGTCGGGCTTCGCCGTTATCAGAAGGAGCGGATCGCGTGCGGCGAACTCGGCTCCCCGTCCGAGGTATGTCGGTGCGTCGCCTTCTGGACGCAGGGAAGGGCTGTGCGCGCCGATCACGCTCCAGATCCCGGGAAAGTTCATCGGCAGCTGCATCGCCGCGTGCCCGCCCATTGACAGTCCGCCGATGGCGCGCGCGTCGGCCGATCCGTACGTCCGGAAGTTTCGATCGATCTGGGGGACGACCTCTTTCGCGAGGTAGGTCCCCCACTTTTCACCGTTGTCGATCTGGCTGGTGATGTGATCGACCCAGTACTCCTGGTCACCCTGCGGCAGCGCGATGATGAACCGCGGGATCGTCCGGTCACCCATGAGCTGGTCCGCCGCCTTCAAGAGACCGTAGTCGACCCACTCCTGATTGCTCCCGCTGCCTCCGTGAAGCATGTAGAGCGTCGGAAAACGCGCGCTCGGGTCGGCGTCATAGCCGGGCGGCAGGTAGACGGTGTACGGCATGGTCCGATTCAGCGCGGAGCTGTGGAAGCTTCCGGTCACCACACGCCCGACGCCGAGCGGTGATGGCGATGCGCTCTGCGTCGCCGTCGCTGTGGCCGTCGGTGTCCCGGGCGGGCGCGTCACGCTGGGTCCGGCCGCAACGCCTGCGTCGGCGCAGGCCGAAAGGGCGAGGCAAACGGCAAGCGCGGCGACTCGCCGCGTGCTCAGCCCTGTACCGCGCGCAGAAGCACCTCGAGGCGGATCTCGTCCTGCACCGAGAGCACCGCCGCGACTGACGGTCGCTGCAGGCCGAAATCGCCGAAGTGCAAGGTCGTGCGCGCCGTCGCGCGGAGCTCGCGACCGACCCGCTGACCGGTGACGTCCCAGCGGACCTCATGCATCGTGTCGTGCACGGTCATCGAAGTCACGAGCGTGAATGTCCACTCTCCGCTCGCCGGCAGTGGCTGTGGCAGACCGTAGGTACCGATCACCGTGAGCTCCGCGGTTGGATAACGCGCGACGTTCAGCGTCTCCTGCTTGATGAAGTTGTCGCGCCGGGCTTCGTCGCTCGCGATCGTCGAGAGATCGACGCGAAGGACGCTATCGGCGGTGATGCGCCCGTCCCGGGTCAGGCCGACGACGCCCGAGATCGCGCTCGTTGTCAGCACTGCGTCGCTCATCGATGGGAATCCTGCGAGCTGCTCGCGCACGCGGATGGTCACGAGCGAGCTTTCCGGATCCGCGTTGAAGCGGAATGTCGGCGCCGCCGTCGTCACCGGGACCGGCGATCCCGTGGGTGATGGGCTGGCGCTGCCGAAGAGATCAGGGCGGCAACCGACGAGAGCGAACAGAGCGAAGAGCGCGATCAGCGGGCGCGAGGACACGCGCCGGCCTCAGCCCGTCTCGGCAGCGGGTATGCGCGCTCCGAATCGCTGGACGAACGGGTGCGTGAGCGGCGCGACGCGACTCGCCAGGTGCTCGATCTCGCCGAGCCACGGGATCACGGGCAGGAGTGCCCAGATGATGACGATGCTGACGATCTGCAGGAGCGTGTTGTCGGTGCCGAACCGCAGGAGATCGCCGATCCAGGAATCCGAAAGCGCGAGAACAAAGAGGTGGATGCCGTACGCACCGAGAGATCGCTGCCCGAGCGGCAGGAAGAGCCACCCCAGCGCACGCCGTAGCGGGACCCACAGCATCGTCACGAGCGCGTAGGCAAAGCTCGCGACACCGACGAGCGCGAGGAGCCGCCCCGGCCGCAGGTCGTTCTTCCCGAAGACCAGATCCGACGAGAGGAGCCACGCAAGCGCCGACGGCTGGTCGCTGGCGCGATCGGCGATCGTGAGCTGGAACGCAACGATGAGGACGAGCGACAGGAGCGCGCCGAGGATGACGATCGCCGCCCGCATGCGGGAGGTGAGCGCTTGAGCGATGCGATCACGGTGGTAACCGATGATCACGCCCATCGCGAACGGGAGCTGCCAGGCCGCGAACGGAAACCCGCCGTCGACCACGTTCCACGGGAACTGCACGTCCGCCGGCGACACCTGCCACAGGAGCCAAAGCCCCCACGCGCCGGCAAGGGCGATCTTCGTGCGGCCGGTGCCGAGCAGATACAGAAGGGGCGGCGCCGCGAGGACGAGGAGGGTGTACAGCAAGAGCACGTCGGTCACCGGATACGACCGGTGCAAGGTACCGACGCTCAACACGAACTCCAGCGGCCGCGCTGGCGTGATCGCGAGCGACCACGCGCTGTTCATGAGATACGACACGAGCGCAAACAGGATGGTGAGGGCGACGGTGAGGACGTAGAGGAAGCCGGCGCGTTTGAGGACTTTCCGCAGCATCGCGTTCATGCCCTCGCGCCGGATAACGTTCAGGTACACGGTCCCCATGACGATCCCCGAGATCAGAACGAATCCCTCGGCAGCCGACGTGAAGAAGCGGTTGCCGCCGGTAAGGACGTAGATCCACGAACGCTCACCGCCGATGTGATCGGCGACCATGACGACGACGCAGAATCCGCGGAGGAGATCGAGGCGCATGTCCCGTCGTGTCGAGGCGTCTGCCGAAGCCCCGTAGCTCCAGCGGAGGATCTTCCGCACCCCGGGAATGTAAGAAGCGGCGATAAGACCATTATGAAAATCAGGACGCGGCTAACGCCGCCTGCGACACAAAGCGGTCAGCCGAGCGAGCGCCTAGAAGCGGTCGAGGATTCTCTGGCCGTCGGCGCTGCGGATGAACTCGACGAACTCGAGCATCCCGGGCCGCTGCTCGCCGTTTCGGGCGTAGACCAGGTACAGCGGCCGGCGGAGCTTGTACGTCCCGTCGCGGAGCGCGAGCTTCGTCGGGGAGATCCCGTCGATCGTCACGATGCGGGTACCCGCGGGGGAGGCCTCGTCGCCGGTCACGCCGACCATGCCGATCCTGCGCCGTCGTGACGTCTTGAGCGCGTTGGTCTGATCAACGACGAGGCCGGTCCCGGCGACGCCGACAAGCACACGGTCAACGATCTCGCTTTTCGGCCGTCCCTACCGGGTGCGAGGTGGCAGCAGATCGGTAAGGGGACGCGCGTCCTTGGCCGCACCGAGGCGCGGAAGGCCGAACTGGTCTTCGATCGCGGCAAGAAGGGAGTAGTGATCGTAGATGCCGTCCACGCGGCGGCTTTCCACATCGG
>JALYLL010000029.1 GCA_030774255.1 Chloroflexota bacterium
ACGCTGTCGGTGGGCGGCACGTACTGGTATCCGCGCGTCGCGCATGCGGTGATGGAGCAGAACATCTGCATCGCGCGGTGGGACCCGGAGCGCGAGCGGTTCGAGCTCTGGACCTCGACGCAGGCGCCGCACTTCGTGGTGAACGAGCTCGCGCACGTCTTCGGCCTCCGGCGCGAGCAGGTCATCTGCCGCGAGGTCGCGGTCGGCGGAGGGTTCGGCTCGAAGTCGAAGGTGTCCGAGCACGAGGCCCTCGCGGCGGCGCTCGCCCGCGCGAGCGGGCGCACGGTGAAGATCGCGCTCACGCGCGAGGAGGAGTTCGCCGACACCAAGCCGCGCCACGCCTTCCGCGTGCGGTTCGAGGCGCGCGCGGATCGAGCGGGCCGGATCCGCCTATTCGAAGCGCGCATCGACGTCGACAACGGCGCGTACAACCACTTTGGTCCGTCGGTCATGCACGTCGGGGTGAAGACGCTCGGCTCGATCTACATGCCGGACGGCGCGGCATGGGACGCGCGACTCGTCGACACCGCGCTCACGCCGGGCGGGCAGTTCCGCGGCTACGGCAGCCCGCAGACCTCGTTCGCGCAGGAATGCGCGGTCGACGAGCTCGCCGAAAAGGCCGGCATCGATCCGCTCGAGTTCCGACTTCGCAACGCGAACAAACCGGGCACGACCGTGCTGTGCGGCGCCCGCCTCGTGACCGCGCGCCTCGACGATTGCCTCGTCGCCGTCCGCGACGCGATCGGCTGGGACGAGAAGAAGCGGACCAAGAAGATGGGCCGCGGCGTGGGCGTCGCCGCCGCGATGCACGGGAGCGGCTCGTACGCGATCCCTGGGTCCAACACCAGCATGGCCGCGATCGACCTCTACGCCGATGGGCACGCGCGGGTGCGATTCGGGGGCGCCGACGCCGGCACCGGTCAGCGCACGATCCTCGCGCAGATCGCCGCGGAAGAGCTCGGCCTGGGGTACGAGCGTATCGAGGTGCTCTCGATCGACAGCGAGCGGACGCCGATCGACCAGGGCGCGTGGTCATCGCGCGGGACGCACATGACCGGGCACGCGGTGCGCAAGGCCGCGGGCGAGCTCGCCGCGCGGGTGCGCTCGGGCGAGGCGGCGCCGGTCGGAGGCGTGCTGACACACGAGGCTTCGTACACCGACGAGATCATGGAAGCGCCCGGCTCGAGCAAGACGCCGAACTTCTCCGCGACGTACACGTTCGCCGCGCACGCGGTGGAGGTGGAGGTGGACCGAGAGACCGGCCGCGTCCGGATCCTCGACTACGTCGCGGCGCACGACATCGGCAAGGCGATCAACCCGACGATGGTCGAAGGTCAGATCATCGGCGGTATCGCCATGGGTCTCGGCGCGGTGCTCGGCGAGGAGCTCATCTACGAGGGCGGACGGCCCGTCAATCCGGCGTATCTCAACTACGCGCTGCCGCGCGCCGCGGACCTCCCGCGCATCCGGCCCATCCTCATCGAGGAGGGCGATCCTGGCGGCCCGTACGGCGCGAAGAGCATCGGCGAGCTCAGCGTCATCCCCGCCGCGCCCGCGGTCGCGAACGCGATCTACGACGCCATTGGCGTGCGCATCCGCGAGCTCCCGATCACGCCGGACAAGATCCTTCGGGCGCTCGCGCAGCAGGAGGGAAAGAAGCCGCGAGCTCATCGGATCTGGGCGCGGCCGGATCGCTGGCAGATCGAGCTGGTCCGCCGCGCCTATCCGCTCGGGCTGCACTGGGTCCTCGACAGGATCGGGACTCGCTTCGCGAAACGAGTCGCGCGGCGCCCGATCGCAGCGGTGGACGCGCCGGGCACGCTCGACGCCGCGTACGCAACGCTCGGTCCCGACACGACCGTGGTCGGCGGCGGCACCGACGCTCTGCTGCAACGTCGGCAGAACCTCATCGCGCCGACACGCATCGTGTCCCTGGGCGAGATCGAGGCGCTCGCCGTGCTTCGCACCGCGGCGGACGGAGCGATCGAGGTCGGCGCGGGCGTCACCCTGGCGCGTCTCGCGCGGGAGGTGGCACAGAGCGTCCCGATGGTCGCCGAGGCCGTCGCTTCGATCGCGTCGCCCCAGGTGCGCGCGGTGGCGACGGTCGGCGGAAATCTCGTGCAGGCGAAACGCTGCTGGTTCTTCCGCAGCGGGTTCGATTGCTACAAGCGCGGCGGCGTCACGTGCCCGTGCTACGCCGTCCAGGGTGACCACCGCTTTTATCACGCCGCGGTCGGCGCGCACCGGTGCCAGGCCGTCACGCCTTCGGATCTCGCCACCGCGCTCCTCGCACTCGACGCCGACGTCGTGATCGGGCGCGAGGGCGGCGAGCGCGTCGTGCCGATCTCCTCCTTCTATACAGGGCCGGGGGAGACCGTCCTCGAGGCGAGCGAGCTCGTGCTCCGCGTCCGCATCCCGAAGGCGGCAGCGGCGCGGCGTGCGGCATTCGAAAAGCTCGGACTCTGGCAGGGGGATTTCGCGGTGGTATCGGCGGCCGTGGCGGCCGCGATCGACGGGGACGGCCGGTGGCGCGATGTCCGCGTCGTCCTCGGAGCGCTCGCGCCGACGCCCTGGCGCGCAACGGGGACAGAGGCGCTCCTTGAGGGACAGACCGCCACACCGGACCTGCTCCGACGCGCGCTCGACGACGAGCTCGACCGCGTCGGCCATCCGCTCGAGCGCAATGCGTGGAAGCTCGACGCCGCCGCCGGCCTTGCCGCGAAGGCCGCTCTGCGTCTCTTGCCCGGCCGATGACGGTCGTCGCGCGCGACCTCGAAACGCGGCTCGCTCGCGCGAGGTCCGACGTGCGCGAGGCCAGAGTGCTCGAGGTCCTCGCCGTGCTCATGGCGCGCGCCAGTCCTCCCGGACGCGAGCGCGCGCTCGCCGAGGATCTTGCCAACTGGGGCGCCCGCGCCGGCGGCAACGTCGCGTGGGAGGTCGACCCGCTGGGCGAATCGAGCGCGAACCTCGTCGCGCGCTCGGTGCTGGGTGACGCGCGCGAGCTCGCGATGTACGCCCACCTCGACACGAGCCTGGTCGGCGAGGCCGGGAGCGACTTCGCGGTCACCGGCGAGCTCGGCGGCCCGCCGTCGTTCTCGTTCGACGAAGACCGAATGTTGCGCGGGTTCGGCGTCGGCATCGCGAAGGCGCCGTCGGCCGCGGCGATCGTCTCCTTTCTCTCCGCGGCCGCCGCGCTACGCGAGCTCGCGGTGCCGCATCGACTGACGTTGCTCCTCGCGGCCGGCGGGACCCACCGCGCCGCGCCATCGGACGCGGCGGCACCGACCGAGCGCTTCGGCCGCGGCGTCGCCCACGCGCTCGCCGGTGGGTGGCGGCCGAGCGCGGTGCTGAACGTGAAAGGCGGGCCGCGCGGAGTTCTGCACGAGGAGCCCGGCGCCGCCTACCTGCGCGTGCGTCTTCGCTCGCGCTGGACCGCTGCGCTCGTTCGCGCGACCGTGGCCCCCGAGGGCGGGCTCGTCCGGCACGCCGGCGCCGTGCTCGACGCCATCGAGGTTTGGCGCGACGGCTACCTGCGCGCGCACCCGCCCGCGGGCCAGCTCGCGAACGAGATCGTGATCGGCGCGATCCGCGGTGGCTCGGCGGCGAAGGCCGATCTCATCCCGGGCCTGCTGGAGGTGTTCGTCTACGCGATCCTTATTCCCGGCGAGGATCCGGCGCGCGTCGCGCAAGATCTCGAGTCTTACCTCCGCGGCGGCGTCGCGAACGCGATGCCGGAACGCCCGAGCGTCGAGGTCGAGGTATACGCGTCCGCGCCGGGTGGGACGACCGACCCAGCGAGCGAGATCGTGCGCCTCGCGAACGATGCGTGGCTCGCGCATGTCGGATCCGACCCGAGGTCCGTGACCGGGTGGACCGGCGCGACCGACGGCGCGGTCTTCCGTGCCGCGGGTCTCCCGACCGCGCGCATTGGCGCCGCCGTGAAGCGCGACGGTAAGGATCCGCGGATCGAGATCGTCGCGATGGACGACCTCATGGCGCTCGCCCGCGCCCACGTCGACGTCGTCGTCCGCTACTTCGCGACGGGACAGACAGCGTGAGCGACGACGGGGAGGCGAACGCCGAGCGCATCGTCGCCGCGCTTCTCCGCGCGGGCATCGAGATCGCGGCAAGCCTTCCCGACAGCTGGCTCTCCCCGCTCATCGAGCGCATCAGCGACGAACCGAAGATCAAACACATCCGCGTGACCAGGGAGGACGACGGTGCGGGATTGTGCGCGGGCGCATCGCTCGGCGGAAAGCGCGCTGTGCTCGTCTGCCAGAACGCCGGCCTGCTTCTTTCGGCGAACGCGCTCGCGGGTTACGCGCACCACCATCAGCTGCCGTTCCTCGTACTGGCCGTGTACCGAGGCTCATATGAAGATCGCTTCTACTACCAGATGTACAAGGGGCTCGTCACCGAGCCCGTCCTCACCGGGCTGCGCATTCCGTTTCACGTCGTCGATCGCATCGACGACGTGGCGATCGTCGAGGAAGCCGCGCGCGAGGCGTCGCTCGCGCGCAAACCGGTCGTCGTGCTGCTGCGGCGCGCCGCGCTGCTCGGCGGCGCGAAAGCCTCCTGATGCGGCGATCCGTCGCGGCCCGCCTCCTCCGCGAGCGTCTCGATCCGGCGGATGTCGTCGTGTGCGGCCTGGGGTCGACCGCGCGCGCGTGGCGCGAGGAGAAGGCGCCGCAGCCCACCTATTACGCGTCGGATCCGATGGGGATGGCCCCCGCGCTCGCGCTTGGTCTCGCGCTCGCGCGTCCCGATCGGCGCGTCGTGCTCCTCGAAGGCGACGGCGACCTCGCGATGAACCTGGGCGTGCTGATCACGATCGCGGGTGCCGCCCCGACCAACCTCCGCGTCGCGGTCTTCATCAACGATCGCTACGAGACCGGCGGCGGCCAGGCCCTGCCGAACGCCGGGCGCATCTCGTACGTGACGCTCGCGGCGGGCGCGGGCTGGCCCTGGACCGGGGAGGCGCACGACGAGGCGCAGGCCGCGAGGCTGTTCTCGGCCTTGCTCGAGCTCCCGAACCTTGGCCTCGTCGCGGTGCACGTCGACCCCGAGCCCTCGCCGTATCCGCCGGATGCGGGGCCGACCTCGCAGGCCGAGGACCGCGCCCTCTTCCAACGGAGGCTGTCCGGTGAGCGCTGAATCGGTTCTCGTTCGCGGCGGACATCTCTTCGATCTCGGGCGCCCCTTCGAGGTGGGGGACCTGCTGATCGATGACGGCGCGATCTCGCGCGTCGGCGGCACCATCGAGGCGGCGGGCGCGCGGGTCATCGACGCGACCGGAATGATCGTGATGCCGGGTCTCATCAACGCGCATACGCACTCGAATCAATCGATCGAGAAAGGCCTCGTCGACGCGTTGCCGCTCGACGCGTGGATGGTCGTGGCGAGCTACGGCGGTGCCGGCGCGGCGCTTCGACCGGCGGACCTCTACATCTCGACGATGGTCGGCGCGCTCGAGATGCTCACGACCGGCACGACGTCGGTGCTCGACTGTCCCCGCAGCCCGCAGCAGTGGTTCGACGAGGGCATGGATCAGATCATGTCCGCCTACATCGACGTCGGCATGCGCGCGAACGTCGCCGCGCAGTACAGCGATCTCGACTTCTTCGACTCGCTCCCGATGG
>JALYLL010000030.1 GCA_030774255.1 Chloroflexota bacterium
GTCCAATCCGACGACCGAGAAGCAATGGGCAAGCTACGGCGAGGAAGGTCAGCGCCGGCTCATCGAGGGGATACCTCTGCGGCGTCTCGGACGCCCCGAGGACATCGCGAATGGCGTGCGGTTCTTCGTCTCGGCGAGAGCGTCTTGGGTCACGGGGCAGGTGCTGTCGATCGACGGTGGGCGCTCACTGTTCTGACCGCTGCGCGAAGCTGTCCCAATAGCGGGCCCACGCCTCCAGACCCTCGTGCAGGCGATGCACGCGAAAGAACTCGTTCGGCGAATGGAAGTCCTCGTCCGCCGTCGAGAACGAGAAGAACACGGTGTCGATGTCGAGCAGTCGCTTGAAGAGCTCGCTCACCGGCAGAGTGGAGCCCATGCGGACGCGGAGCGCCTTCTTTCCGTAGACCTGCGCGAGCACGCGCTCCGCGGTCAGGATGCCCGGATGGTCCGAGGGGATGCGGTACGGCCGCGCGGCGTGTCGTTCGCCGCCGATCGTGAGAGTCACGCCCGCCGGCACGTGCGTTTCGAGATGTCGCGCGACGAGCGCGCGCACGTTGTCCGGGTCCTGATCGGGGACGAGGCGGCAGCTGATCTTGGCGTGCGCTTCGTTCGGCGTCACGGTCTGGCTGCCCTGTCCCTGGTAGCCGCCCCACATGCCGTTCACCTCGAGGGTCGGCCGTATCCACTGGCGCTCGAGGGTGCTGTACCTCGGCTCGCCGAAGAGGGCGGGTGCGCCGACCTCCGCCAGGAAGCGCGCCTCGTCGAATGGCAGCTCGCGGATCTCGCGCCGTTCGGCTTCGGGCAGGTTGGCCACGTCGTCGTAGAACCTGGCGATCGCGATGCGGCCATCGGGTGCGTGCAGGCTCGAGACGAGCTCGGCCATCGCGTGCAGCGCGTTCGCGATCGAGCCACCGTAGCGCCCCGAGTGCAGGCTTCGGCTCGCCCCCTTCAGGCTGAACTCCAAGCCGGCGACACCGCGGCTCGCGACCGTGACCGAGGGCTCGTCGCTTCGCCACATCGCGCCGTCGGCCGACAGGACCGAATCCGCGTGCAACATCCCGCGATTCGCGGTGAGGAACGGCTCGAGATTCCGGCTGCCGATCTCCTCCTCACCTTCGAACACGAGCTTCACGTTGAGGGGAAGCGCGCCGCGAGTTGCGAAGAAGGCCTGCGCGACCTTGAGCGGGATCAGCATCGGTCCCTTGTTGTCCGAGACGCCGCGCCCGTAGAGCCGGCCGTCGCGAACTTCCGGCTCGAACGGTTTGCTGCTCCATCGCTCGAGCGGATCGGGAGGCTGCACGTCGTAGTGGCCGTAGACCAGGATCGTGGGAGCGTTCGGCGCGCCGAGCCACTCGCCATAGACGACGGGGTGTCCCCCGGTCGGGAGGATGCGGACCTCGAAGGGGCCCGCAACGCGCAGCGCCGCCGCGACCCATTCGGCCGCCCGCGTCATGTCCTCACGATGCTTCGGGTCGGTGCTCACGCTCGGGATGCGGGCGAAATCGATCAGCTCGCTGATGGTTTGGTCGCGGTGAGCGGCGAGGTACTCGAGCGGCGTCACCCCGGGAGCGAGGCTTTGAGCAGGTCGAGCGTGTCGTGGCTTTGCGGGCGGCGGCCGTCCTCGACCTCGTGCATCAACGCAATCAGTCGCGAGACCATCGGCGTCGGAACGCCTGCCTCCGCGCCCAGCGCGACGATCGGGCCGAGCTGCGCGTCGGTCTCCGTGCGTCGCTTGCGCACGGCAATGTCGCGCCAGATCCCGCTGTGGGTCTTGGCCGACCTACGGTTGAAGGCGACCATTTCGTCGAGCGAGCGTTCGGCCACTTCGCCGTCCGCGTCCGGCGCGAAAGCGTGCGGGTCGAATCCGTTGAACCCTTCGGGGGTGATGCCGCGTGCCCGCGCGACGCGCATGACCTCGCGCGCGATCTCGACGTAGAGCTTGCGGTACCTCGGATCGGCGAGCGCATCCGCAATGGAATCGTTGGTGAGCGCGGTGGCAAAGAGCTGGGCGCCGTACCCGAGCTTGCCCCAGAGGTACCCCCAGATGTTCGCCGTGACGATGGCGTGGTCGTCGAAGTCCAGGAACGTGCGGTGTAGCTCCTCGATGCGCGGTGTGCTCCGTCCGTCGATCTCGCCGAGCACGACCGCCCCGCGGCCCGCGTACTGGATCACGCCCGGCTCGAGGTAGTCCGCTCCAAAGTTGACGAAGCAGCCGATCGTCCGCGCGTCGCCGACGATCACTTTGATGACCAGCTCGTTCAAACCGTTCTGGGCCGACACGACGTAGCCGTTCGTGGCGAGGTGCGGGGCGAGCTCGCGCGTGGCGCTCTCTGTGTCCTGCGCCTTCACGGCGAGGACGATGTGGTCGAATTCTCCGCGGAGCTGTTCGGGGGTACAGGCGGGCGCACGGGAAACGAACTGCGCCAACGGACCCTCGATGCGAAGGCCCGCTCGGTTGATCGCGTCGACGTGCTCCGGCGCGCGATCGACGAACGTGACGTCGTGTCCCGCGCGGGCCAGGTGCGCGCCGAGAGTGCCGCCGATCGCGCCGGCGCCCCACACGAGGAGCTTCATGCCGCTAACCTCCGCGGTTCTCGGCGAGCCCGTCGCCGATCAGGCTGAGCGCGACGCCGACGACGAGGAGCGCGAGGCCGGGAAGCGTCGTCATCCACCACGCGAGCAACAGATACTGGCGGCCCTCGGCGATCATCGCGCCCCACTCGGGTGTGGGGGGCTGAGGGCCAAGCCCGAGGAAGCTCAGGGTCGCGCCCGTCAGGATCGCCAGCACCATCCCGGTGAAGACGTAGATCAGCGCCGGCGCGATCACGTTCGGCAGGATGTGCCGGAGCATGATCCGCCCCGACGAGCAGCCGATCGTCCGCGCAGCCAGCACGTACTCGAGGTGCCGCGTCGCGAGCGTTTCGCCGCGCGTGATGC
>JALYLL010000031.1 GCA_030774255.1 Chloroflexota bacterium
GACGTTGTGGTCCATCGTCGCGAGCGTGAGGTCGGGCCTGCGTACGCGCCGTTTCGCCAGACGCAGGCCTTCGAAGGCCTGCGGGCTCGTCACCTCATGGACGAGGTGCAGATCGACGTAGAGAAGATCCGGCTCGCCAGCGGCGCGGCGCACGACGTGCCGCTCCCACACCTTCTCGCTGAGAGTGCTCCCCACGCGAAAAGTATGGTGCTAGGCGAGGCGATCGAAGGCGCGGCGGAGCCGCCGCACACCTTCGTCGATGCGATCCGGGGTCGGCGCGCTGATCGAGAACCGGAAGGCACTTCGGTGATCGGCGTCGATCGCGAAGGCATCGCCGGGGACGAACGCGACCCCCTCCTCCAGCGCGACGTCCAGCAAGGCTCGAGCGCTCACGCCTTCGGGCAGACGCACCCAGAAGTAAAAGCCGCCCTCGGGATCGTTCCACGTGATGCCGGTCCCAGCGAGCTCGCGCGCGAGCGCTATGCGCGCTCGGTCCTGCTTCTCGCGATAGAGCTCGCGCAGCCGTCCGATGTGCGCGTCCGCACCGCCGCGCCGATGGAACTCCAGGACGATCCGTTGCGCGAGCGTCCCGGTGCTCGAATCCATCGTCTGCTTCGCACGGGCCATCCGCGCGATGACTTCGGAGTGCGCGATGACCCAACCCACACGCAGGCCCGGTAGGAACGTCTTCGAGAACGTCCCTATCGACACTACCTCGGCCCCGCCAAGCGCGGCGAGCGACGGGACGTCGTCACCGCGGTAGCGCAGCGATCCATACGGATCGTCCTCTACGACGACCGCATCGTGGCTCGCGGCCAGGGCGAGCAGCGCCGCGCGGCGCTCGAGCGAGAGCGTCTCACCGGTCGGGTTCTGAAAGTTCGGGACGACGAAGAACATGCGTGGCCGCACCCCGAGCTTCCGGATGCGGCGCGCGGCTTCCGCAACGTCGAGGCCTTCGCTGTCGACGGGCACCTCGAGCACGCGTGCACCGTGGTTTCGGAAGGCGGACAGCGCGTTCGCGAACGCCGGGGACTCCGCGACGACCACGTCTCCGGATCGGAGATACACGCGGCACGCGAGATCGATGGCCTGGAGCGCGCCAGCGCTCACCAGCACCTCGTTCGTCTCGGCCGCAACGCCGCGGTCGCGTGCGGCCGATGCGATCACGTCGCGGAGCTCCGGCTCACCTTCGGTGATGCCGTAGCCGAGCGCCCTCGCTCCCTCGCGGCTGATCACGGTGGCCGCGAGATCGTCCGCGCCGACGAGATCGAGCGCCTCATGCGACGGCGACCCGACCGCGAACGACACGGTGTCGCGCGTCTGGCGCGCAACGATGCCGATGGTCTCGTCGATGAACGAGCCGAAGACCTCGTGCTCGTCGCGACGCGCGCGCTCGGGCAGCGGCGCGACCGCACCGCCGCTCATCGCGGGAAGGATCTCGACGGTGCGCTTGCCCTGCAGATCGCTTTGAGTCAGGAATCGCGCGTCCTCGCCGTCGATGAAAACATTCACGAAGCGGCCGAACTGGCCGTCGCGCAAGACTCGTGCGGCGAGCTCGGGATAGCGGTCCGCGATCGCGCGCGTGAGCTCCGGAAGATCGGTCACATCGAAGCTGAGCGTCGTGTTGCCTCCAGCGGCGGCGCGTAGCGGTGCGGCAAGACGGACGGTTATGCTGCTCATGCGAGCACCTGGGCGTAAGCCGTGCGGAACTCGTCGGCGTCCGCCGCGACGACCGGCCCGAGCGCGGATCGCTCGATCGTCCCCTTGTACGCGTTGCCGGTGATGTACAGGACGACCGACTCGTTGTCGGCGAACGCGCCGCGCGCGGCAAGGGTTTTGGCGGTCGCGACGACGACGCCACCGGCGGGCTCCGCGAGCACTCCTTCGGTGGTCGCGAGGAGCGCGCACGCTTCGACCACCTCGGCGTCGCTGACCGAACCGGCGGATCCGCCGGTTGCGCGGATGATCTCCACCGAGCCGTCTCCGTCCGCCGGCGCGCCGATCGCGAGCGACCGCGCGAGCGTGACGGGATCGCGAACCGGACGCACCGGCCGGAAGCCATCGAGCACCGCATCTGAGACGGGCGCGCATCCGGAGGGCTGCGCGGCGTGGATCCGAAGCGACCCTTCTTCGACGAGGCCGGTGCCGCGGAGCTGCGCGGCGGCGGTCGCGGTCCGCGTGAGCAGCGCGCCGGACCCGACCGGTATCACGACGTGGTCGGGAAGCCGCCACCCGAGCTGCTCCGCGCATTCGAAGAGCAGAGTCTTCGATCCTTCGGCGTAGTAGGGGCGGAGGTTGAAGTTCACGAAGCCCCAGCCCTCCTCGTCGGCGAGCCGGGCACATAGCCGATTGACCTGGTCATACGTACCGTTCACGCGGACGACGATCGCGCCGTACGCGGCCGCTCCGGCGATCTTGCCCTCGTCCGTCGTCGCGGGCACGAACACGACCGCGCGTAGCCCGTTGCGTGCGGCCGCGGCCGCGACGGCGCCGGCGAGATTGCCGGTAGATGCGCATGCGAGCGTGTCGAGCCCTAGCTCGAGCGCGCGCGCGAGCGCCAGCGCCACCGGCCGGTCTTTGAACGAGAGAGACGGGTTGCGCGAATCGTCTTTGATAAAGAGCCGCGCCACGC
>JALYLL010000032.1 GCA_030774255.1 Chloroflexota bacterium
AGGGGACCATGGCGTGGCCCGCGCCGTCCCCGGGTAGGCCGCTAGAGGCGGAGGGTGACCTCCGCTCGAGAGGGATGACCGTCCTCGACAGAATCCGTGCTTATAGGCCTGCTCGGCCTACCCGTCGGGGCGACGATTTGGCCTCATCATCCGAACGGTCCGGCGAGCCGTATACCGGATGAACCATCAAGGAGGATCGAGAACATGCGCCTATTTGCTGGCATAGCCGCCACGGCGATCCTGATCGCCGCTTGCGGCGGGACGGCTGCCGTGTCGACCCCCACACCGACGGCCTCGCCGACCGCGAGCCCGGTCCCGACCGTGGCGAACGTTTTCAAAGCGGAGCTCAAGTCTTCGAACGAGGTCCCGGCGATCGCTGACGCGGAGGCAAGCTGCGCGGGTACCGCGACCGTCACTTTGAATCCCACATCCGTGAAGTTCGACATAACGATCACGGGCTGCCCGGCGGCGACCGCGATCAACATCGGTCACATCCACGAGGGCGCCGCGGGCGTCAACGGAGGGGTGAAGATCAGCACGGGTCTGGCGGCCGGTGACCTCACTCTCACTGGCGGCGGCGTTACGTTCTCGAGGACCGCCGCGCCTGCTGGGCCACCTGCTTGGGATGCCGCGTTGATCAGCGCGATCATGGCTAACCCTGCCGGTTATTACGTCAACTTCCACTCAACCGCGCACGGCGGCGGAGTGATCCGAGGCCAGCTCACGAAGGCGTAACCGACTGTCCCTCACCGCAGCAGAAGGACGCCCCCACAACAGGGCGTCCTTCTTTCTTTCTCTTGCGGACGGGCAATCGAGCGGACGGCAGTGGCACGGTGCTTGCGTGCCTCCTTGCGGAAGACCATCGGAAGGAGGTGCTTGCAAATGCTCTGGACGATCATCGTCATCCTGCTCATCCTCTGGCTGCTCGGTGGGTTCGTTCTGAACCTCGGTGGCCTCGTCCACCTGCTCCTGGTGATCGCGGTCATCGTGCTGCTCGTGCAGCTGATTTCGGGTCGCAGGGCAGCTCTCTAACAATCTTCGGCTTCGCCGAGAGACACGCTCACGGCTGGTGGTTTCGCTCCTCACGACGAAGCCCGCTCGTCGCTCATTTGCCCGGTCGCGCACGCTCGTCGCTCCGATGAAGCAAGTCATTGCGCGGCGAGCGTGCGCTTGATATCGTCCCCCTGTCACGCGTGATCGCGTGGACTTCACGAAAGGAAGTGGCGCAGTGCTGAGCTTCATTCGCAATCGCACCGGCTCCGGCGCGCTCGCCGGTCGTCGGCGCAGCCTGCCCACTTACCGGATGGCCTAGAACCCAGTCTTTCGCGAGGCCTCTCGGACCGTGGGCAGTGCCCACGGTCTTTTGTTTTGTTTGAAGTAGGTGAAGAAATGGCCGTCCAATTACGTGAAGGCGTACGAACTGAAAAGAAGACAGCGGCCCTCGCTGCGAGCGCGGTCCGAAAGACCTTCCGTCCCGCCCGGGTCAGCCCGGGAGGTGGCACGACGGTGCGCGCCGTCGATGACGTCACCCTTTCGGTTTGGCGCGGTGAGATCTATGGCCTGCTCGGCGCGAACGGCTCCGGCAAGTCGACCCTCATCCGGCTCTTCTCGACGTTGCTCTCGCCTGATGCCGGTGAGGTCCGGATCTTCGGGCTGGACATCGATCGCGACGAGCTCGCCGTCAAGCGTCTGATCAATCGCGTCTCGGTGGAGGCTTCGTTCTTCAAGAAGCTTTCGGCGATGGAGAACCTCGTCTACGCGGGTCGTCTCTACGGCGTCTCGCCAGACGACTCACGCCCGAAGATCATCTCCATACTCCGCCGGCTCGGCATCGAGGACGCTCGCATGACGGAGCCGCTCGAGAAGCTCTCGCGCGGCATGCAGCAGAAGGTCGCGATCGCGCGCGCGTTCTTGTCGACCCCCATGTTGCTGCTCCTCGACGAGCCCACGACCGGCCTCGACATCCGGAGCAAGCGGGAAGTCCAGACGTTCGTCCGCGACCTGCGTGACGAGCACGACGCGACCATCCTGCTGACCACGCACGACCTCGATGAGGCCGCGAGGCTCGCGGATCGCATCGGCATCCTGCACCAGGGTCGGCTTGTCGCCGAGGGCACCGCCGAAGAGCTCGCGGCCCGACACGGAGGCGGAACGCTCGAGGACGTCTTCATGACGCTCACGGGACGTCGCCTCGACGACGCGGACACGACCGACGCGGAGCGATCGACGTGATCGCCAGCGCAAGCGCCCAGGTCGGCCTCGCCTACGCGTTCGTCGAGCGCGAGATCGCGCTGTCGAAGCGGTACTGGGCATGGGAGCTCGTGTGGCTCGTCTATGGAGTCGTCACGAGCCTGTCCGTCGCGTACATCGGACTCGCCGTGCCCGCGATCACCGGCGGCGAGTCCGATCCCGCGGCGGTCTCGCGGTTCGTTCTCTACCTGCTGGTCGGAACGATCACCTGGCGATTTCTCGGACTCATCTTCGAGCAGATGGGGGAGACGATCGCGTGGGAGCGCTGGGAGGGGACCATCGAGTCGACGTTCATGGCGCCGGTCCCGCGCCTGACGCACCTCATGGGTATGTGCGCTGCCACGCTCGTCCGCGCGCTGGGATTCAGCGTGGCGATCCTCGCGGCCGTCGCGCTCTTCGTGCCGGTCGATCTGTCGCACGCGAACATCGCGTCCGCGCTCGTCCTGCTCGCAACGGGTGCGGTCGCGTTCATCGGCCTCGCCATCGGGTCGTCGGTGTTCCCGCTCTTGTGGACCGAAAAGGGACTGCAGATGGCGTACATCGTCCAAGCCGTCGTGCTTCTTGTCTCGGGCGTCTATTACCCGACGACGGTGTTGCCGGGATGGATGCAGGCGCTCTCGGTTATCTCGCCGGCGACCTACGTGATCCAGGGAATGCGCGACGCGCTGCTGGACGGTGCGGATTTCGCGCGCATCTGGCCGAACCTCTGGCCCGCGCTCCTCGTCGGCGCGGTTTCGATTCCTGTTGGTCTTCGCCTCTTCCTGTGGGCGGAGCGCTACGCCAAGCGCACCGGTCGACTCAAGAGGAGCGGTTAATGGTCCGCGCCGTCACGCAGGAGCTCGTGTTCCGTCCCGCCTCCGTGGAGGACGCGGCGTTCGCGGCGGACGTCGACACAGCAGTGCGGCCTCGTGGGCCACGCGACCCGAAGGTGTACGAGTACTGGTGGGCGCAGCCCGATGAGAACTGGGTATTCGCACGATTCGTCGTCGCCCATCGCGGGCAACGTGTCGGCTACGCGATCGCGGAGCACCCGCGCTGGGAAGTGCAGCCCGAGCGCTACGGGACCGTCGACGGGAACCTCCTTCCCGCCGAGCGCACGCGAGCGGCGCTGGACACCGTCTTCGGATCGATGGAGCAGCGTGTGATCGCGGACGGCGCGAAGATCCTGACCGCGTGGGCGTATGAGGACGACCCCCTCCGATGCGAGACGCTCCTCGGCCGTGATTACAAGGAAGACCGCCGCTCGCGACGTTGGGAGCTCGATTTGATCTCCAACCGCGAGAAGCTCCTCGCGATGACGGAAGAGTCGCGGACCCGCATGAAGAAGGAAGGCGTCCGCTTGCTTACGCTCGCAACCGATGACGACCCGAACGTGATCGAAAAGATCTGGCGGCTCTCCGAGGAGGCCGGCGACGATGTACCGACGACGGAGCCGCGTGTCCCGGAGGAGATGGCCTCGTACGCGCGTTGGGTCAACGCGCCCGAGATCCACCGCGATCGCTTTTGGATCGCGCGGATTGGCGACGAGGTTGTTGGAGTCTCGGTTCTCGGCTACCCACCGGTGCGCGGCGTCGTGGGCACCGAATGGACGGCGACCGCGCGAACGGTGCGCGGGCGGGGCATCGCGAGGGCGCTCAAGTGCGAGACGGTCGCGCAGGCGATCGCGCTCGGCGTCGATCGTGTCCGCACGGGGAACGATGCGGCGAACGATCCAATCCTGCACATCAACGAGACGATGGGGTATCGCCTGATGCCCGGCGGGATCCAGTTCCTCCGGCCGGTCTGATTCCGTAACCTAGACGCGTGCCGCTTCCGCCGGCTCCACGCACCGCGCGCGAGAACGTCGTCGACGATGTCCACGGCGCGAACGTCACCGATCCATATCGCTGGCTCGAGGCGGACACGAGCGAGCGCGTTCGCGATTGGACCGAGCAGCAGAACGCTCGGACGCGCGCCGTTCTCGATCCGCTGCCGCAGCGTGCGTGGTTCGCTCGCCGCCTCCGAGAGCTGCTCTCGGTCGGCCTGCTTTCGACGCCTCGGCCGATCGCCGGACGCATCTTCCACACCCGCCGGGAGGGGGACCAAAAGCAGGCCGTCCTCTATATGCGCGACTCGGCCGACGCCCGGGACCGCGCCCTAGTCGATCCGAACGCGCTCGACCGCGAAGGTCTCGTGACGCTCGACTGGTACTACCCGTCGCCGGACGCGCGCTATGTGGCATACGGGCTTTCGCGCGGCGGCGACGAGATGTCGACGCTCCACCTCATGGACACGACGACGTTGAAGGACCTTCCTGATCGGATCCCGCACACCCAGCGCTCGACCGTCGCCTGGGCCGACGGCGGTTTCTACTACACCGTCCACCCGGCGGCGGGATCGGTGCCGCCTGGCGATGAGAACTACTACCGCCGCGTTCGATACCACCGCTTTGGCGCCGATCCGGCCGGTGACGAGCTGGTCTTCGGTGAAGGGCGCGCCAAAGAGGACATCCTCGGAGTCGCCACCTCGCCCGACGGGCGATGGGTCCTCCTGAGCGCGTACCAGGGATGGGCCCGGAGCGACCTCTACCTCCTCGATCGGCGCCATCCGGAGCGCGGCCTCGCCACTGTGATGGAAGGAAAGGACGCGCTCGCGGAGGGAGCTCCGGTCGGCGGCCGCGTGTGGCTTCGCACGAACCTGGAGGCGCCGAACTATCGCATCGTCTCGGTGCGGTGCGAAGCGCCAGAGATTGCGCGGTGGGAGACGATCGTTCCCGAGGGCGAGCACGTGATCGAAGGCTTCGAACGGACTGAAGATCGGGTGGCTGCACTTCGACTCATACGTGCGACGTCGCGGATCGCCACGTACGACCTCGCCGGGAAGGACGAGCGCGAGATAGCGCTTCCTTCGCTCGGTGCCGTCGAGCTGCTGCAGGGCGATCCCACCGGCGATCTGATCGGGTACACCTTTCAGTCGTTCACGCAACCCGCGATCGCGTTCGTCGCCGATACGCGCACGGCCGAGACCACAGAGGTCGTTCGCCTCCGAATGCCGGTGGGACTCGACGTCGGCAGCATCACGGTCGAACAGACGACATATTCCTCTCGCGACGGGACCGACGTGACGATGTTCCTCGTCCATCGGAAGGACACCAAGCCGACCGGCGCCATCCCGACGCTTCTCACCGGTTACGGCGGGTTCAACATCTCGCGCACACCGCTCTACTCCGCAGGCGCCGTCGCCTGGGTCGAGGCGGGCGGGCTCTTCGCGATGCCGAACCTTCGCGGCGGCGGCGAGTACGGCGAAACGTGGCACCGCGCCGGCATGCTTGCGAACAAGCAGAACGTCTTTGACGATTTCCACGCCGCTGCGGAGGCCCTGATCCAGCGCGGGTGGACCGATGCGCGTCATCTGGGGATCGTGGGCGGCTCGAACGGCGGCCTCCTCGTCGGCGCGGCGCTGACCCAGCGCCCCGACCTGTTCGCGGCGGTCTACTGCGCCGTGCCGCTTCTGGACATGCTCCGGTACCAGAACTTCCGCATCGCGCGGTTCTGGATCGCCGAGTACGGCTCCGCCGAGGACCCCGAGCAGGCGGAGTGGCTTCGCAAGTACTCGCCGTACCACAACGTGCGGGCCGGAGTGCGTTATCCGCCGGTGCTCTTCACCACCGCCGAAGGAGACAGTCGCGTCGATCCGATGCATGCTCGAAAGATGGCGGCCCTGCTGCAGGCGCAGAGCGAAGATCCTGAGTCTGTCGTCCTCCTGCGAGTCGATCGCGACGCCGGCCATGGAATCGGCAAGCCGCTTGACAAGCAAGTTGACGATTTCGCCGACCAGTACGCGTTCATCGCCTGGCGGACCGGTCTGGAGTTGAACGGACCGGGTATGCTCGGACCTCGGTGAACATCCTCAGATTCCTCCGCGACCAGGCGAAGGAATACAAGTGCAGCGTGTGCGGAGCCAATCATTCGGGCTCCGACATCCGCGTGCTTGGCAAGCTCGAGTCCGCTTGGATCGTCCGCGTCACCTGCGCGAAATGCCAGACCGCGTTCAAGCTTCTCGTCGTTGTCGACGAGCAGCGCGCGGCCGTGAGCCCGGTCAAGGAAGAGCCCGAGCGCCCGCGTCGGCCTGCTGTCAGCGCCGATGAGGTCATCGATGCGCACGAGTTCCTCGAGACCTATCAGGGCGACGTGCGCACGCTCTTCGCCCGTCGTGACAAGGTGAAGACCGAGCCCGACCGCTCCTAATGGCGAAGAACGCGCTCATCACCGGCTGGGGTTTTTATGCGCCTTCGCGCGTCATGACCAACGCCGAGCTCGAGCGGATCGTCGATACCTCGGACGAATGGATCGTCAGCCGTACCGGGATCAAGGAGCGCCGCATCGCCTCGGACGAGGAAACGAACTCGTTCATGTCCGCCCGAGCGGGGCGCGCCGCGCTCGAAAAGGCGCACCTCCGCGCGCAGGACGTGCAGCTCGTGATCGTCGGAACATGTTCGCCGGATTACCTGTTCCCGGCGACCGCGTGTCTCGTGCAGACGGAGCTCGGCGCCACGCGAGCCGGTGCGTTCGACGTCGAGGCGGCATGCACGAGCTTCATCACCGCCCTCGCGATCGCGCGGGGGATGATCGTCTCCGGCGCGATACAGAACGCCCTGGTGATCGGCGCGGAGAGGCTCTCGCGCCTCCTGAACTGGAAGGATCGGACGACCTGCGTGCTGTTCGGAGACGGCGCGGGCGCCGTCGTGCTCGAAGCCTCCAACGCGTCGGTCGGCATCGAGTCCACCGTGTTGCACGGGGACGGCTCCAAGGGCGAGATGCTGATGGTCCAAGCCGGCGGGTCAAAGCGACCGGCGTCGACCGACACGATCGAACGTGGACAGCACTTCATCACGATGTCAGGCGGAGAGGTCTTCAAGCTCGCCGTGAAGTCGATGGCCGACGCGGCCGAGGAAGCCATCGCCGAGGCGGGCCTGACTCTCGACGACATCGACATCCTGATCCCGCATCAGGCGAATCTCCGCATCATCGACGGCGTCGCGAAGCGCCTCCACTTCCCGCCCGAGAAGGTCTTCGTCAACATCCAGCGCTACGGCAACACGTCGGCCGCCTCGATCCCGATCGCGCTCTGCGAAGCGGAGTCGACCGGAAGATTGCGGAGGGGCGACAAAGTTCTCCTGGTCGCATTCGGCGGGGGCTTCACATGGGGAGCCTCTGTACTGGAGTGGTTCGGGGCGCACGACGGCGTCCGCCCACTCTCACCTCTAGAGCGAGCCGGACGGGCACTGGAAGAGGTAGTCGAAAGAGTTCGGCCGATCTAGCACCGGCGCCCGCATCGACTCCGTCGCGGGTGGCACGGCGCAGCGGGTCTCTTACGAAGCGCGGGTGCCCTGGGGCCCCCGCCCGCAGCGAACGGCAGTGAGCTGCACGGCGGGGAGGGTGCGCTGAGGAAGAGGCCCGCGTAGCCGGGACAGGACCCGCGACGACAGCCGTGACCTCGTGGGGAATTTGATCGACGACACCTATTGACAGCGGCCTTCTGTGGTGTAGCTTGCCGTTCGCGTGGTGAGTAGTGGGGGACGGTGGGGAACCGTCTCCCGGATACGGAAGGGAACCTGGAAGGCTATTTCGCAGGGGAATTCGCCCACTCGCTGGACGAGAAGGGTCGGCTCGCCATCCCGGCCAAGTTCCGGAGCCGCTTCAAAGAAGGAGCCGTCGTGACACGGTGGATAGGCGAATGCCTCGCCATTTTTCCTTCGGACCAGTGGGCCGACCTCAACTCGGAGATAGCCAAGCGCCCTCGTACGGACCCGGCCGTATCGCGTTTCCGCCACTTCGTTTTGGCGGGCGCGCATGAAGCGGACCCGGACGGGCAGGGGCGCGTCGTCATCCCGGCCCACCTACGGGAGTACGCGTCGCTCGAAGGCGAAGCCGTCGTCATCGGAAACCTCGATCACCTCGAGGTCTGGCAGCCCGGACGCTGGCGCGCTGAGCTCGCGAA
>JALYLL010000033.1 GCA_030774255.1 Chloroflexota bacterium
TCGCGCCGGTCGCGACCGTGAGCGGCGATCCGGCGGGCACGATCGTGGCGTTCTATCGGCTGATCTCGGGGCACGACTACGTCTCTGCCTCGGGTCTCTGGAGCGATCGCATGAAGGCGAGCTATCCGCCGCAAACGAACATCTGGGGACGGTTTGACACGACGAGCTCGATCGTCGCGCGCTCGGCGTCGCTCACGACCGCCAACCCGGGTTCGGCTGCGGTGGCTGTCGACCTGATCGAGACGCGGAGCGACGGCACCGTCCGTCATTGGGTCGGAACGTGGTATCTCGTGCGCTCCGGCTCTGGCTGGCTCCTGGACCAGCCGGGACTCCGCGCGGCCTAGAACTCACCGCGCGGAGGACTCACACACAACAGGCCCGCGGCAAGTTAAGGTCGGGCTGATGAAGGACGCTCTCTGAGGCTCGCCGCGATCCAGCACCGCGCTCGTGCGCCGTTCGTGCAGCCGCTCGCCGGTGACCGTTTTTACGTCCGGCTACTCGGCGAGTCCGGCGACCTCGCCGCGGTCCGCTGCCATTTCGCGGACAAGTACGCGTCGGGTGTCGAAGGGACGCTGCCGCTCTCTCGCGAGACCACCGACGGCGTGAGTGACTACTGGGCGGCTGTGATCCCGATGCCGACCTCGCGTCTCCGCTATTTCTTCGAACTCACGGACACCGCGGGGGTGACGCGTTATTTCAACGAGCACGGCTTCATGGAGCGACGCCCGGAGCGCAAGCATCACGCTGGACACTTCTTCTACCCGTACGACCTTCCCGCCGATCGCTTCGAAGTGCCGCCGTGGATCGCCGGGCGGACGTTCTATCTCGTTTTCCCCGACCGCTTCGCCAACGGCGACCAGATGAACGACCCAGCGTGGAAGCGGCCGTGGGGCGAGACGCCGACGGTGAAGTCGTTCTTCGGCGGCGACCTGCCCGGCGTCCGCCAGAACCTCGACTGGCTCACCGACCTCGGCGTCGGCGGCCTCTATCTCACGCCGGTCTTCGCGGCCCCCTCGAACCACAAGTACGACCCCTCGGACTACGAGCGCGTCGATCCCGGACTCGGTACGAACGAGGAGCTCGCGGCGCTCGTGCGCGACGCACATGACCGCGACATCCGCGTCCTGCTCGATGGGGTCTTCAACCACTCGGGCGATCGTTGGTTCGCCTTCAAGGACGTCCTCGAAAAGGGCGAGGCGAGCAAGTACCGCGACTGGTTCTTCCGCATCGAGAGCTTCCCGGTCGATTTCGACGCGGTCAACTACGAGACCTTCGCGAACCGCGCACGGAGCCATCCGAAGCTGAACACCGCGAACCCCGAGCTGCGCGAGTACCTCGTCGGCATCGGAGAAAAGTGGATCCGCGAGGCCGATGTCGATGGTTGGCGTCTCGATGTAGCGAACGAGGTCGACCACCGTTTCTGGCGCGCGTTCCGCGATCGTGTGAAGGCGGCCAAGCCTGACGCATTCATCGTCGGTGAAGCTTGGCACGACGCGATCCGCTGGCTCGACGGCGCGCAGTTCGATTCGGTCATGCATTACCCGTGGCGTGACGCGGTCCTCGATTACCTGCGCCGCGAGATCACGCCGTCCCGCTTCGCGGGCCGGACCGCCGGCATCAGGAATATGTACGACCTCTCTGCGACGCCGGGTCTGATGCATCTTCTCGGCAGCCACGACACGGCGCGGATCCGCACCGAGCTCAACGGAAGCGCAGACCTGGCGCGGCTTGCCGCAGTGCTGCTCCTGACTGCGACCGGCGCCCCGCTCGTCTATTACGGCGATGAGATCGGGATGGAGGGTGGTGACGATCCGGACTCGCGCCGCTGCATGGAGTGGGATCCCGCGAAGCAGGACGGCCGGCTCCTCGCCACGTACCGCGCGCTCATCCGCGCGCGACGCGAACGACCCTGGCTTTCGTGGGGGGCGTTCGAAGATGTCGTCGTCGACGACGAACGGCAGCTGTATGCCTACCGCCGCTCGTCGACCGGTCCGCTCGCGCCCGCGGACGCGCCCCACGAGGAGCTCTACGTCGCTGTCAACCCGGGGGACTTTCCGAGCGACGTCTGTCTCCCAGATGGCGACCGCCTCGATCTTTTGACCGGGAAGCGCGTGAGTGGCGGCGTCACGGTCGGGGCGCGTGACGCTGCGGTCCTCGTGCCCGCGACGCCACTACGGCGCGGTTAAGACGATCCCCTCGTCGGGTCTGAGCTCGATGCGAGCGAGGGCGACAGGCTCGGCGTCCCGCCCGTGGTCGGTAGAGAGCGCGACCGTCGCGTCACCGCTCCCGAGCGAAACGACCTGCGGGTTCTTGGTGAAGTTGAGCGCGACCAGGGCGCGCTCGCCATCGGCCTCGCGAGCGAATGCGAACACGCCGCGCGGCGCCGGAATGGTGCGGTAGGAGCCACGACGCAGCGCCGGCGATGACTTGCGGAGCCAGCCCAGGCGCCGGTAGAGCGAGAAGAGCGAGGCGGGGTCGTCGCGCTGCGCCGCCACGTTGCGGCGCGCGTGATCCAGAGCGAGCGGCAGCCACGGATCGCCAGGAGTGAAGCCGGCGTTCGGTGATGCATCCCACTGCATCGGGCTTCGTTCGGGATCGCGGCCGTCGATGTCGACGACGCGCGCGGCCGGGATCGGCACGTCGGTCATCCCGATCTCCTCGCCGTAATAGATGAACGGCGTTCCGCGAAGCGTCAGGAGCATGACCGCGGCGACGCCGGCGCGCTCGAGTCCGTAGCGAGAGACGGCGCGGGAGCGATCGTGATTCGAGAGCGTGTAGTCCGGCCAGGAGTGCTTCGGGAGGAGCCGTTCCCATTCCTCGACGACCGCGCGGAACCGCTCGGCCGACCAGGGCTGCTCGAGGAAGTGGAAGTTGAACGACAGCTGGAGCTCGTCGTCGTCCCCGTAGTAGCGCACGTGCCGCCGCAGATTCCGCACGCCGATCTCGCCGACCGCCATGCGATCGCCGTCATAGGAGTCGAGGACCTTGCGCCAGCGGCGATGGATCTCGTGCACCTCGTCGAGATCCCAGTTGCGCCGCCGCGGGCGGCCCAGCAGCTGGAAGCGTGGGTTGTCGCGCAAGCGCTCATCCCTGATCAGGCCGGACGCGACGTCGACGCGGAACCCGTCGACTCCACGATCGAGCCAGAAGCGCATGACGTCGTCGATCTCGGCGCGAACCTTGTCGTTGCGCCAGTTGAGGTCCGGCTGTTCCGGCAGGAAGTGGTGCAGGTAGTACTGGCCCGTCTCCTCATCGAGCGTCCATGCGCTGCCGACGCGTTTGAACACGGCGCGCCAGTTGTTGGGAGGCCCCCCGCCGCGCGGATCGGCCCAGACGTAGTAGTCGCGCTTCGGGTCGCTTCGCGACGAGCGCGCCGAGAGGAACCATGGGTGCTGGTCCGAGGTGTGGCCCGGAACGAGGTCGACGATGACGCGGATGCCGTGCCGATGGGCTTCAGCGAGGAGACGATCGAATTCGCCGAGATCTCCGAAGGTCGGGTCGACGTCACGGTAGTCCGACACGTCGTACCCGAAGTCTGCCATCGGCGACCGATAGAAGGGAGAGAGCCAGATCGCATCGACGCCGAGCGAGGCGGGCGTGCCGTCGTTCAGGTGGTCGAGACGCGACGTGATCCCCGCGAGATCGCCGACGCCGTCGCCATTCGAATCCTGGAACGAGCGGGGATAGATCTGGTAGAAGACGCCCTCGCGCCACCATGAACCGCGCACGCGCCGATTGTGCCGATTAGCCTCATCCCGTGATGAGCGAGGCGCTGCAGGACACATATGCACCCAACGGCACCTGCTTCGGCTGCGGCCCGAGGAACGAGAAGGGGCTGCGCATCAAGAGCCGACTGGCGGGCGGGGAGGACGTCGTCGCGACGTGGCGCGCGGAGAAGCACCACGAGGCTTTCGACGGAGCGCTCTCCGGCGGGATCGCGGGGACGCTGCTCGATTGCCACTCCAATTGGACCGCGGCCTATCACCTCATGCGCCGCGCGGGCGCGCCGACGCCACCTTGCACCGTGACCGCCGAGTACGCGGTCAAGCTCCTGCGGCCGACGCCGACCGATGGCCCCATCGAGCTCGTCGCGCGGCCCGTCGAGATCGCGGACGACCGCGCGGTCGTCGAGGCGGAGCTACGCGCGGGCGGCAA
>JALYLL010000034.1 GCA_030774255.1 Chloroflexota bacterium
CCGCCACAGGTAGTGCTTCGAGATGCGCTTCGGGCTCGTGCGCTTCGTGCTCCTCCTCGCCATGCGACTCGAGCGCAAGGATGATGTACAGGAGCACGAGGAACGCGAACACGAACGCTTGAATGAAGCCAATGAAGAGCTCGAGCCCGATGAACGGGAGCGAGAAGCTCGGCACGAAAAGGAGCGCCGCCAGGACCGCGAGGACGATTTCGCCACCCCAGATGTTGCCCCAGAGTCGGAGGGTCAGCGTGAGGATGCGGAAGAGCTCGCTGAAGAGCTCGATGATGCCCACGATGATCATCACGCCGCCGACTAGCACGCCCTCCCTGAACCCGGTGAAGTTGAACCAGCGGGTGAAGTACCCGATTCCGTTCTGGCGTATGCCGGCGGCCTGGTACCAGACGAAGCCGGTCAGCGCGAGCCCGAGATTGGTGTGGTAATCGGCGGTCGGCGAATGCAGCAGCTCGATCTGGCCTACGAGCGGCACGATCGAGAGCCAGTTACTGAAAAGGGCGAACAGGAAAAGCGAGCCGAACAGCGGAAGGAACCGGACCACGCCGGGGCCGCCCGCCTCACGCATGAAGTCCACCAGGCCCTGAACGACAAGCTCGAAGAAGTTCTGGAGGCGGCCCGGCTGCTCGCTGAGCCGCGCGGTCGCGAGGATCGCCAGGAGCACCAGCACCGCCATCACGATCCACGCGGTGAAGATCGAGTTCGAGATTGAGATGTCGTTCCAGATCGTGATGGGCCCGAGCGGCGAGATCGCGTCGTGTCCTGAGAACGTGAAGATCGGCGTCCCGGTCTGGTCGGCGACATGAATATCTGTCTGGCCGGGCGGCCAGTTGGGAAGATTTCCCGTCACCGCGGCGATCAGGATCGCGAGCAGGTTCAGACCGGCGACGACGGCGAGGACGCCGCGCGTCGGAAGCTCGAACAGTCGCGCCGGCCAGCTCGCGGTCGTCACTCGTCCTCCCCTGCTTCGCGCTTTCGCTCGCGCTCTTGGATCTCGCGGTCCCATGCCCGCCCCGCCTCGCGCGCCTTGTCGCTCGCCGGCTGGTCCGGGTTTGCCGCAAGGTAGCGCCGCAGAACGAAGAACGTTCCGAGCCCCGCGATCGCCAGCCCGACCAGGATCGATACAAGGCCGAGCGTCGGCGTCGTACCCAGTTGGCGATCCAAAGCGTCCCCGATGAACGCCGCGGCGAGCAATGGGATGCCCACCACGATCGCTATCTGGAACCCGATGGTTAGAAGATCGCCCCCGTAATTACGCGGAGCCCGCTCGGGCAATGCGCGACAAGCCTAGCAGCGGATCGCGGTGCGCTCAAAGCGCAGTTAGAGCCAGCCGCGGCGGTGGAAGTACATCGTGAGCCCGACCGCGAGGACGCCGCTCACGAGGATGGAGAGCCAGAAGAGCGTCACCGATCCGTACGGAATGAAGTCCCAGTTCTGGCCGAAGAAGCTGGTAACGACGGTGAGGACCAGGAGGACGGTCGCGATGCTCGTCAGGACCTTCATGACCTCGTTCAGCCGGTTCGACGCGGCGGCGAGGTACGCGTCGATCACGTTCGAGGTGAGCTCGCGGAAGGTGTCGATCTCGTCCGTCACGCGAAGGATGTGGTCGTAGACGTCCTGGAAATACGCGCGCTTCCCGGTCTCACGGAGCTCGCGGATGTCGCCACGCACGAGGACCTGGAGCACGTCGCGCTCCGGCGCGATCGTCTTGCGGAGCTGCAGCAGCTCTCGCTTTACGAGGAAGAGCTCGCGGAGCGGCGCGTGCGCGCGATGAAGGTTCGGTCCGGTCTCCTCGGCGACGAACTGCTCGAGAAGCTCGATGCGCTCGCCGAACTGGTCGACGACCTCGAAGTACTGATCGACCATCGTGTCGAGCAACGCGTGGAGAAGGAGACCGCTCGTCGGAAGATGACCTTCGACGAAACGCTTCTCGACAAGTCGCCGGGCCGAGAAGTCGCCCTCGTGAACGGTCACGATCGCGTTGTGAGCGACGAAGATCGAGACCTCGTGATAGTTGACGATTCCCGGGCTCGGCGACTCCAGCGCGTAGAAGACGATGAAGTAGTGCGTCTCGTACTGATCGATCTTGGGTCGCTGGTGACCGTGCCGGGCGTCCTCAACGGCGAGCGGGTGAAGCTCGAGCTCTTTCGCGACGAGGTCGAACTCCTCGCTCTGCGGGTTCGAGATGTCGAGCCAGCACGGATGCGCGCCGCGAAGCTCGGAAAGCTGGTCCGCGGGGTGGTCGACCACCGCGTTTTGCTCTTTGACGAGGAGGCGAGCGGGCACGTTCGCAGTATGCGCGGGGTCAGGCGGCGAAACGGCGAACGACGCTCACAAGCTCCTGCGCGTCGAAGGGCTTCGCGAGATACGCCTCCGCGTTGCAGCGATCGGCCTCGCGTCGCGGATCGGCAACGCCGGTGAGGATCACGAGCGGTACGCGCTTGAGTGCCATGCGCAGCTCGCGCGCGAAGGATGGACCGTCCATCCCGGGCATCTGCACGTCGAGCACGACAAGCGCGGGCGGATCCTCCTGCACCACGCGGAGTGCCTCAGCACCGTCGTGGGCTTCGACCACACGGAAGCCGCTCTCGACGAGAAGCTGACGCTCGACGGCTAGCGTCGCGACGTCATCGTCGACGATCAGCACCGGCCGCGGCCGCGAAATCATGCCGAACGCCATGCTGACCTTTGTGCATACGGCGTTCCCTAGACTTCAACGAACGGTGAAAGTGCCTCGCGGAATGCGCACCGCCGTCGAGGT
>JALYLL010000035.1 GCA_030774255.1 Chloroflexota bacterium
CGCCATGGCTGACCCACGCACGCTCCTGGGCGGAGAGGCCCTCGAAGATCCCGGCGCGATCCCGAATCTCGACCATCGCTGGCCCGTACTCGCGTTTGCCTTCGGCGACGACGTCGCCCCCGAGAACATGCGCCATGAGCTGCATGCCGTAGCAGATGCCGAGGACTGGGAACTCGCCGGAGATGACGCCCGGATCGACGCTCGGCGCGCCGTCGTCGTACACGCTGGCCGGACCGCCTGAGAGGATCACGCCGATCACGTTCCGCGCGCGCAACTCCGCGGGGATCACGTCGTGCGGGAAGATCTCGCAGTACACGCGCGATTCGCGGACGCGGCGTGCGATGAGCTGCGTGTACTGCGAGCCGAAGTCGAGGATGGCGATCGTCGCGCGAGGGGACACGCCGCTGGAGACCCCGGTCTCGGGGCGACTGATCTTGGGGGTCTTCATGACTTAGGCCCGGACCCGGTAATTCGGTGCTTCGGCGGTGATGCGGATGTCGTGCGGGTGCGATTCGCGAAGACCCGCGCCCGAGATGCGGACGAAGCGCGCGTTCACGCGCAGATCGTCGATCGTGGACGCTCCCGCGTAGCCCATGCCCGCGCGGAGACCGCCGACGAGCTGGTGGATGACCGCGGCGAGCGGACCCAGAGCCCGAACGCGGCCCTCGACGCCTTCGGGAACGAGCTTCGAGAACTCGCCGACATCTGCCTGACCGTAACGGTCGCGCGAGCGGCGCGCTTCCATCGCGCCCAGCGAGCCCATCCCGCGATACGACTTGAACGCGTTGCCATCGATCTCGACGACATCGCCCGGCGACTCGTCGACGCCGGCGAGGAGTCCGCCGAGCATCACCGTCCACGCACCCGCGCCGATCGCCTTGGCGATGTCGCCCGAATGCTGGATGCCCCCGTCCGCGCAGATGGGGATGCCGTGCCGGTCGGCGGCCTCGGCGCAATCGAAGACTGCGGTGATCTGCGGCATGCCCGCGCCGGCGACGATCCGCGTCGTGCAGATTGCCCCTGGGCCCATCCCGACTTTGACGCAGTCCGCGCCCGCGGCGATGAGCTCCTCGGTCCCTTCGGCGGTCGCGACGTTACCGGCGATGACCTCGACGCGATGCCGGGCCTTCACCTTCTCGACCATCCGCACGACGGCCGCCGAGTGTCCGTGCGCCGTGTCGACGACGATCACGTCGACGCCCGCCCCGACGAGGGCAGCGGCGCGCTCGTCCGCGTCGCCCGCGACGCCGACCGCGGCGCCCACGAGGACGTCCGCGTCCTTCGCGCGCCGGACTTCTTCGGCCTGCTCGACGACGGTGAGATTGCGATGGATGACGCCGAGGCCGCCAAGTCGACCGAGCGCGATCGCGAGACGCGCGTCGGTGACCGTGGCCATCGCGGCGGAGAGGATCGGGATGTCGAGGCGGATCTCGTTGGTGAGGCGGGTCTCGGTCGAAACCTGGGTCGGGAGGATGTCGCTGCGGGCCGGGATCAGGAGGACGTCGTCGAAGGTCAGACCCTCCTTGGCGAACTTGTCCTCCCCGGTCAATCCGCCGCCCTCACCCGGGCAAGTGTATCGGTTGGAAGAGATCGAGCGACGACCGGCTCCGCCGTGAGGAGCGAGTCAACCAGCCCTGAGCTTCTCTCCTCGGCGAAGCCGAGAGATTGAGCTAGAAGAGGACAGCCGTGACCGACGGCGTCTGCGCCGTGTCGATCGCCTGACCAGTGGCGCTGGTTATGGTCGCGTTCGGCAGATACGTGGCCGTGCTGCCGCCCGCCACGGTCGCGGTCTTACCGGGGGTCACGCTAACCAACGTGATCGTGAGCACCGTGTTCCCGGCGGTCCACGCGCACGTCGAGTTCTTGGGGGCGTCCGCGCTGGTCAGATAGCCGTTGTCGCCGAGCGTGACCGTGCCGAATGCGAGTGCCGCCCCGTTCGCGGTGAGGGTGTCGGGGTTCGCGTCGTTCGCCGCGATGTCGTTCCCGCTGTTGCCGACTCCGCAGGTGCCGAGGGTCGCCGTGTTGGCGGCTTCGCTGAACGTGATCGTGATGGTGTCTCCGGTCTGGATCCGGCCCGCCGTCGTACCGCCGTTCGCGAGGGCGATCGCCGTCGCACGGAAGTGGTCGAGGACGAAGACGGCGCTCGTGCCCGTCCGGCTCGGGCTTCCGCCTGTGGCTGTGATCGTCTGATTTGCCTTGTACGGGCCCGTGATCGTGGTGCTTTCGGTGCGGACGCCGGCGACGAAGGCACCCGAGGTCGCCGGCGCAATGGAGCCGCCGTTCGTCGCGAGGTTCACGGTACCGGTGAAGCCGGTGACCGTGGAGTTGTCCTGCGCCTGCGCCGTGATCGTCACGTTGAACGCGGTCCCCGACTGCTGCGTTGCGATCGCGTCGAAGGTGAAGTGATCGAGAGGCTTGGCTGAGGCTTGCGCCGAGTTGACGCTCTCCCAGTTGGCGCCGTTCGCGTTGTAGTAGCCGCGAACGACGTAAAAGAACGTACCGACCCCCGGCACGTCGTCGTAGATCACGGTCGCCCGCCCAGCGATCTGCTGGATCTGCGAGAAAGGCCCGCCGGCGTTCGTCGCACGGAGGACCCGGTGGCCGCTGGCCCAGGTCGAGCTCGTCGCCGTCCACGCGACGCGGACCGTCCCGCCGTTCGACTGGACGATCGCGGACACGGCCGTCGGAGCAGCGAGCGTGGCGGTGGCGAGCTGATTCGATGGATTTGCCGTCGGCGCCGTGAAGGTCGCGCCGCTCGTCAGGGTGAGCATAAGGAGGACCGCACTCACCAGCGCGAGGATGACGAGCGCGTAGACCCGGGCGGTCACGTCAGGCCGCGATCCGGCTCGCGGTCGCTTCGCGAAGCCATCCGATGTGGCTCGCCCAGAGCTCGTCCTGGTCGATCCTGGCGACCGGTGCGGTCTGGCCCCGGCGAGTGCGTGGACGCATCGCCTTCGCGTTGCCGAAGACGAGCATCGCCCCGCAGAGAAGGAAGGCGAGCGCGGCGAGCGCCGTGAGTGCGAGGCGCCAGTAGGCCTGCGCGTAGACGATCACGTAGCCGAGGAGTGGGATCGACGCGCGGTAGACGCCGACCTGGCCGGGGAAGTGGATCGGCTCTGGATCGGCGACCGTGTTCGCGTCGCCCTTCGTTGTGAAGGTCGGGCTTGCGGCGTTCGAGCCGTCGATGGCGATGACGCGGTGCGTGGTCATCTGGCCGTAATGCTCGAAGGTGATGATGTCGCCGCGGCTGACCGCCGCGGGCGAGATGGGCTCGATGATCACGAGCGCGCCTTTCGAGATGACCGGCTCCATTGAGCTTCCGGTGACGACGAAGGTACCCATCCCGAGCATGCGGATCGCTATGAGGCCGAGGCACGTGGAGAAGAGCGCGACCGCGAGCGCTATCGAGCAGATGTGTCCGATCTTTTTCACGGTCGTGCTCCTCTCCCTTTGGCTTAGCGGGCCGTGCCCGCGAGCTGCGTTGCCGTGTAGGTCACGGTGAAGTCCTGCGTGAGGCTCTGGAATGTGTTGCCGGCCGTCGTCGGAAGGCTGAAGACGAAGGTGAGGTAGTCGCTGCCCGCGGCCGCGATCGTGCTGGAGGCCGGGACCGCGAGGTTCTTCAAAGCGCCCGAGTAGACGACGTTCGCCGGTGTCGTGCAGTTGTTGCAGCGGTAGACCGTGGCCTGGAGCCCGAGCGTTGCGTCGGTCCAGAGCAGGGTGCTCGCGGTGGCGCTGGCCGCGGCGGCGTACGTGAAGCCGGTGTTGCCGCCGTTCGTGATGTGGACGACGCGCTGCGCCGAGTCGCCGGGCACGAGGTTCGTGATGTTGACGAGGTCGCCCGCGTTCGGCTTGTCGTTCGAGATCATGAGCGTCGCTGTCGCGAAGACGTTGGCAGGGTTCGTCGTCGCCGCTGTGAACGTTGCCGTGGTCGAGCCGGTCGACGTGACGCCGATCAGGACCAGGGCCGAGAGCGCCATGGTCGCGACTAGGAAGTTCGTTCCGCGCATCTTGGTTCCCCTATTTCTTCCGGCCCGATCCGCCGGTCTTTTTTGTGTTGGGGCAACTATCTCGTGGCGCGGACGTGCCGGGATGGGACCACAGGGGGGAACGGCTCTACCCCATTGGGACTACGACCTGACCGCGTTGTGTCACTTTGCGTGAGGGGTCCTACAACCCCCGCGCTTAGTCCCGCTTTTGCGCGAGCTGCTGCCCAAAAGTCGTCCCGCCGCGGGCCCACGCCTCGGCGATCGCGATGCGGTGCCTGCTCCAGGAGCGAGCTCGCCACCAGAAAACGGCCGCGGCGACGAGGCTCACGAGGCACGCGGTCGGGAACACGGTCGGCTGGAGGTCCCACCAGAGCTGAGGCTGGCGAGCCGCGATGGCGACGCCAATGAAGGCGAGGAGCTCCACCTCGAAGAGCAGGACGAGAAACGTGAAGGCGAACGATGCCGCACCGAACGAGCGCCGCCGGCGGTAGGGGAACGCGATGTCCATGAGGCTGCTCATGCCGCGGGGATGTTAGAGGAGGGTTGCCGCCCGCTCGGGTCCAACGCCGATCATTCCGACCGGCGCCCCTACGGTCTCCGCGATGCGATCGAGGTACGCGGTGGCCTTCGCCGGCAGCGCCCCACGCTGGGTCACCCCGGTAATGTCGGTCGACCACCCGTCGAGGGTCTCGTAACACGGTCGCGCACGCTCGAGCACGAGCGTCGTGGGCATGTCCGACGTGCGCTTCCCATCGAGCTCGTAGCTCGCGCAGAAGGGGATCCGCTCGTACACGTCGAGGACGTCGAGCTTCGTGACCGCGAGCTCGGTGAACGCGTTGAGCCGGTGCGCGTGCCGCGCAGCAACCGCGTCGAACCAGCCGACCCGCCGGGGACGGCCCGTGGTCGCGCCGTATTCGTGTGCGCGCTCGCGGAGCGCGGTTGCCTCGTCGCCGCGCAGCTCCGTCGGGAACGGGCCCTCGCCGACGGCCGTGGAGTACGCCTTCACGACGCCGATGACGCGCGTGATCTTGCGCGGCGGGATGCCCGCCCCCACGCTCGCGCCGCCCGCGAGCGGATTCGAGCTCGTCACGTATGGATAGATGCCCCAGTCGAGATCGCGCATCGCGCCGAGCTGTCCTTCGAGAAGCACGCGCGCGTCCTTTGCCAGCGCCGACTCCACGAGCGGAAGCGTGTCGACGATCCGATCGCCGAGCTTTGCCGCGGCCGCGAGGACGCCGTCGGCGACCTCATCGGCATCGAGCGGTGCGTCACCGAAGCGCTCGAGGATGGCGTTCTTGATCTCGAGCTCGCGCTTCACCCGCGCGCGGAAACGCTTCGCGTCGCGCACCTCGTACACCTGGATACCGTGGCGGCCGACCTTGTCCGAGTACGCGGGCCCCACGCCCATCCCGGTCGTGCCGAGCTTCTTGCGGCCGCGCTCGCGCTCGTCGAGTCGGTCGAGGGCGACGTGCCACGGCATGAGGAGATGCGCGCGGTCGCTCACGCGGAGGTTCGCCGTCGAAATGCCACTCCGCTCGAGATCGGCGAGCTCGCGGCAGAGGAACGCCAGGTCGACGACGCAGCCGGGGCCGAGCACGCAGAGCGCCTCGGGATTGAAGATCCCGCTCGGAACGAGATGGAGCTTGAAGGTCCCGTGCTGATTTACGACGGTGTGACCGGCGTTGTTGCCGCCCTGAAATCGGATGACCACATCCGCCTCCTGCGCCAGGAGGTCCGTGATCTTGCCTTTGCCCTCGTCGCCCCACTGAGCACCGACGATGGCCGTTACCGGCACGTATTCGAATGCTATCCGGCGCGTTGCCCCGCGACCAGCGCTCCGAGCTTCGCGAGCTCGACCAACGTGCGGCTGCGTGATGGATCGGAGGTCCACCAGAGGTTCGGATCCCAGTCGGGGTCGTCGGCGGGGTGGTTCCTGAACGTGAGCGCCGCGCGGTCGAACTCGCGCTCGAACAGCATCGCCGCACGCCGCTGGTGGTACGGGCTCGTCACGAGGATCGCGGAGACCAGGCCGCGCGCCTTCATGAGCTCCGCGACGCGCGCCGCGTTCTCCTCGGTCGTCGCCGAGTCCCCTTCCACGGCGATCGCGTTCGCCGGCACCCCCGCGGCCACGGCGGTGCGCTTCATGAGCTCCGCCGAGGCGACCGAGTCTGGGTCGCTCGAGCCGCCGGAGAAGATGAGGAGCGGCGCATATCCCTGTTTCCAGAGCGCGATCGCGGTCGCGGCCCGAGCGCCGGTGTCACCTGAGATCGCGACGATGGCGTCGGCTTTCGCAAGCGGATCGGTGACGTCGAGCCAGTGCCCGAGCCCGACGAGGACGGCGACGATCGAGATCGCGCCCATGAGGAAACCGAGAAGGAAGCGCCTCACGGGGTGTGCGGATGCAGGAAGGAGGCCGGTCGATCAGTTCGTGGCGATCGGACTAGGTGAGGTGCGGCGAGCCTCGAAGCACTCTGAGCAATAGACGGGTCGATCCGTCCGCGGTGCGAACGGCACCTGACCGGGCTGGCCGCAGTTGGAGCAGACGATGTCGTGCATGCTCTGCGCTCTCGCAGCGGCTCGCTCGACCTTTGCGCGGCGCCGGCAGTCCGGACAGCGCTGCGGCTCATGGAGCAGGCCTTTTTGCGCATAGAACTCCTGCTCCCCCGCGGTCCACACGAAGGGACTCCCGCACTCGCGGCAGACCAGGTCTTTGTCGGTCAACGCCATCGCCATTCGCGCGCTCCCCCGGCGAAATCCTATGCCGAGGCGTCAAGCGCTCCTTCGGCGACGGCGGTGCGGCGAAGGCCTTCCAAGAGGGCGGTCTTCGGCCGCCAGAGTCCTTCGTGGGCGGCCTTGCCCGGATCGACGCACCCCCGCAGGACCTCGCCCGCTCGAGCTGGCGCCATCCTGACGGCGGGCGGGGGTCCGAGCACCGACGTAAGCGCGGACACGAGCTCGTTCACGCTCGTCGCGACGCCGGTGCCGATGTTGTAGACGCCGGCATGCGTTCCACTCAGCGCGCCGAGCACCGACTCGACCACGTCGGCGACATACACGTAATCGCGCTCGTAGCTCCCATCGCCGAAGAGGGTGATCGGCTCGCCGCGCTTCCACGAGCCGATGAAGATCGCGATCACTCCGCCTTCGAGGTCTGTGCGCTGACGAGGGCCATAGATATTCGCCAGGCGCAGCGTCACGGCGCGGAGGTCCGAGGATTCCACGAGCTTTTCGGCTTTCGCTTTGAACCGTCCGTAGTTCGACTGCGGATCGACGGGCACGGTCTCGTCCGCGCAGACGGGCGTCTCGCCGTAGATCGCTCCTCCCGTGGAAATGTTCACGAAGATCGAGGCGCCGAGCCGCCGGGATGTCTCGAGCACGTTCCGCGTGCCGCCGACGATGACGCGCTCGTAGAGATCTTTCTTCGTCATGGACTCGACGACTTTCGTTTTCGCGGCGCAATGCACGACGGCGTCGATGCGTCGACTCCCGATCCCGCGCTGCAGTGCCGAGAGATCGGCGACGTCCGCCACACTGAAATCGGCATGCCGATCGAGGTTCGCTCGATTGCCGGTGGAGAGGTCGTCGACCACCATCACGTCGTCGCCGCGTGCGAGAAGCGCGTCGACGACATGGCTGCCAAGAAAACCGGCGCCGCCGGTCACGAGGACTCGCAACTCCTGGCCGCTCCTTTGTGGACGAACTGGTGGAGGAGATGGTGGACAAAGGACCTACGCGCCGCTCCGCATCGACGCTAGCGTTTCGGAGCCGCGTGGGCGCTTCTGCCGCGCATCAGGTGTCGCGACGGAGGGTTTCTCCTGCTTAGAACGCCTGTTCTAGAATACACACCGTGACACTCGACATCCGCGCGCCCGACCGGCAGGTCCCCTTCGATGAAGCGGCCGAGCAGCAGGTCATCGGCAGTCTGCTCATCGATCGCGACGCGATCTTCAGGGTCGCCGACCTCCTCCGCGTCGACGATTTCTACGTCCCGCGCCATCAGCGCATCTACGACGCTGCGCAGGCGCTGCTCGAGCGACGCGAGCGGATCGACCCGCTGACCATTCAAATGGAGCTGGCGCGGCGTGAGGAGCTGGACCGCGCCGGCGGCCAGGCCTACCTCCGCACGCTTGCCGAGGGCGTCGCGACCGCCGCCGAGATCGACCGCTACGGCCGCATCGTTCGCGACCGGGCGATCCTGCGGCGCCTCCTTGGCGCGGCCACGTCGATCGCCGCGGATGCGTACGACGAGCCGACCGACATCCCGCTCGCGCTCGACCGCGCGGAGCAGCGGCTCTTCGCGCTCCGCGACGAATCGGCGAACGCGCAACTGCGCCACATCACCGCCTCGCTCCAATCCAACTACGAGCACCTCACCGACCGCATGGAGCGTCCGTTCGACGTGAGCGGGATTCCCTCCGGCTTCCGCGAGATCGACTACTACACCGAGGGCTTCACCGTCGGCGACCTGATCGTCATGGCGTCGCGGCCATCGGTAGGCAAAACGAGCCTTGCCCTCGGGGTGAGCTTCAACGTCGCGCGGCGCGGCCACCCGGTGCTGCTGTTCTCGCTGGAGATGGACGCCAAGCAGATCGTCTCGCGATACCTCGCGCTGAACTCGCGCATGGACCTGCTCGCACTGCGGACCGGGAACATCATCGATACGGAGGCGGCTGCGGCGCTGCACGGCCTGCCGGTGTTCATCGACGACACGCCGGGCATCTCGATCATGGAGCTCCGAACGAAGGCGCGCCGCGCGAGCACCCACGAAAAGATCGAAGTGATCATCGTCGATTACATCCAGCTCATCCGCACCGGTGAGGACGACGAGAACCGCGTGCAGGAGATCGCGACGATCACGCGGAATTTGAAATCGCTGGCGCGCGAGCTCGGCGTCGTCGTGATCGGGTTGTCGCAGCTGTCCCGCGCAGCGGGAGATTCCGGCGGCGAGCCGAAGCTCTCGACCCTTCGCGAGGGCGGTAGCTTGGAGCAGGACGCGGACATCGTGATCATGCTGTGGCGCGAGAAGGAAGAGACCCCCGCCGGCGCCCCGCGCCTCATCAATGGCGCCATCGCGAAGAACCGCAACGGACCGACCGGCGGATTCCAGCTCCTCTTCGAGAGCGAGCAGGCGAAGTTCTTCTCGAAGGCGTCCGACGACGGGGGTCCGCCGGCATGACCCTGCAGACCGACCGCGGCATCAAGCCGCCCCCCGAGAAGCCCGAGGCCGAGGCGTCGCTCATCGGCGCGATGCTCATGGACGGCGCGCTCTACAACGAGGTCGCCCGAGGCCGGCTCGGACCAGCCGACCTATCGCGTGAGCAGCATCGCATCGTCCTGAGCGCGATCGCCCGTGTCGCGGAGCGCAGCGAGCCGGTCGGATTCGCCACCGTACAGGCGGATCTCGTCGCGCACGACGAGCTGGAGGCGATCGGCGGCTCCCAATTCCTCGTCGGCCTGATGCAGAACGTGCCCACCGTCGCGCACGCCTCGAGCTACGCGGCCATCGTCGAGCGCACCGCGCTCCTGCGCCGGCTGATCGGCGTCGCGAACGAGATCGCGCGCCTCGCGCTCACGCGCGAGGAATCGACCGCCGCGGTGGCGGACGCGCAGGAGCTGCTGTTCGCGGTGAGTGAATCGACGCTCCACCGAGACATCGTCCCGCTGGACGTCGCGCTGCGCCGCTATGCGGAGCAGATCGACGCTCGCGGCGATCTCCGCGTCGGAGTACGCACGGGGATTGAGTCGGTCGACAAGAAGACCGGCGGTCTCCAGCAATCCGACCTCATCCTCATCGCCGGACGTCCCGGCCTTGGCAAGACGAGTCTCGCGCTCAACATCGTCGAGCACGCCGCCGTGGTGCAACGGAAGACCTGCGCGTTCTTCTCCATGGAAATGAGCGAGATGCAGGTCGTGCAGCGACTCGTCTCGATGCTTGCCGAGATCGATGGCAACCGGATGCGCCGCGGGCGCCTCTCGACGCAGGAGTTCACGGCGATCTCCGCCGCGTCGGCCGAGCTGCAGCAGGCGCCGATCTTCGTCGAGGAGTCGAGCCGCCTCAACGTCACGGACATCCTCGCGAAGTCGCGACGCCTTCAGGCCGAGCGCGGGCTCGACCTCGTCGTCATCGATTACCTCCAGCTCATCGAAGGCGCCGAGAACGAGGAGAGCCGCGTGCTCGAGGTCGCCCGCATCAGCCGATCGCTGAAGGCGATCGCGCGCGAGCTCGAGGTGCCGGTGGTCGCGGTCTCGCAGCTCTCGCGACAGATCGAGCAGCGCGGCACCGAGCCGATGCTTTCAGATTTGAGAGAGAGCGGCGCTCTTGAAGCGGACGCCGACCTCGTTCTCTTCCTTTGGCAGAAGGACCGCAAGGACCGCGAAGAAGGTGTCGTCCGGCTGAAGCTCGCGAAACATCGCAACGGGCCCACCGGGGACTTCGATCTCCACTTCCAGTCGGACCTCACGCGGTTTCGCGATCTCGGCGAGACGCGCGAAGGCGCCTAGGCGGGCTCGATCGCGACGGTCACGCTCGCGCGGACATCGGTCAGCAGGCGAACCTCGACGGTGTGAATACCGAGAGAGCGCAGGGGCTCGTGCAGCACGATCTTCGTCTTGTCGATGTCGGCCTTCGCCTCCTTTTTCAAGGCATCGGCCACTTCCTTGGCGGTAACGCTGCCGAAGGTCTTTCCCTGCTCCCCCGCTTTCAGCTTGAACACGAGCGTCACCTCGCCGAGTCGCGCCGCGAGCGCTTCGGCGTCCTGATGCGCGCGATCCTTCTTCGTCTTCTCGCTCTGCCGTTCCTGTGCGAGAACCTTCAGCTCGCCGCCGGTGGCCTCGATGGCGAGACCTTGCGGCAGGAGATAGTTCCGGGCGTAGCCGTCGGCGACGTCCTTGATCTCACCGGTGCGCCCTAACCCGCGGACTTCAGCCTTGAGGATGACGCGCACGCGGGTCTAGGAGGAGGCGGACGCCTCGTCGAGCGCCGTGTCCTGCTCGCTGCGCCGCAACTCCATTTCCCAGGCGAGCACCGACGCCGCGACGGCGACGACGCCCATCACAGTGAGAGCGCCGACGATCGCGAGAAGCGCCTCGATGACGCCGAAGAAGCCAGGACCAGAGTCGCGATCGCTCATGTGCTCCCCCTCTTACGACTCGTCGTGTTGCGATCACGGGTGCGCAACTTCTCCACAGTATCGCGGACGTCGCCGACGCGGTCCCCGAGTAGCCGTTCGGCGGTCGCGATGTCACGGCGGAGCTGATCTTTGTCCTGCGAGATCTTGGCGAGGTGCTCGTCCACGATGTCCGGAGGTGCGCTTCGGATGAAGAGATCCAGGCCGAGGAGCACGACGGCCAAGTCGTCCAGCTGCCCCAGCACCGGGACGAAATCCGGGATGAGATCAATGGGAAAGAAGAGGTACGCGCCGATCCCGGCGAGGATGAGCTTCTGCTGCGCGGGAACGCGGCCATCGCGAAGGAGCGCCCAGACCAAGCGGATGTACGTCGGTAGGCGCCGGATGAGGTCCATCACCTCGCCCATGTCCTTCGGGGCGCGTATGCGGTTAGCCAATACGCACGTCCCCCTGCGGGAACCGTGCCCGAAGGGCTCGCAGCGCCTGAGCAAGGGTCGCCTCGCGGTTGGCCGCCCAGAACGTAACGAGGTATTGCGCCTTGCCATCGGCCACGCTGCGAAGCTCGACGGAAGGCGGCGGCTCCGGCGCGACGCCCTCTGCCTTCGCGAGGGCCGCGCGGATGTCTTCCGCCATCACGGCCTTCTCATCTGCCGGCAGGACGAGCCACGCGGCCGCGCGTCGCGTCGGGAAACGCGTCAGATTCACGACCGGCGAAGTCATGAACGTGCCGTTCGGGACGATGACCTCGCGACCGTCATCGGTCCGCAGCTGCGTCGTGCGAAACGAGATCTCTTCCACCGTGCCGCTGTAACCGCCCACCTCGATGCTGTCCCCGATGCGGAAGGGCCGCTCAACGAGGACCCACATACCGGCGACAAAGTTCTTCAGGATGTCCTGCAGCGAGAGGCCGAGCACGACCCCGACGACGCTGAACGACGCGAGGATCCAGCCGAACGCACCCTGCGTGTAGATCGCGAGTATGAGAAGAACTCCGATCGCGATGACGGTGAGCTGGGCGAGATTGCCGATGAGGACCGTGACATTCGCCTGCGCGCGATTGCGCGCGAGTGCGCGCATCGTCACGCTCCGGACGGTACGGGCGATCAGGAGCGCGACGGCGGCCACGACGAGCGCCCAGAACGTTCGGAGGCCGTAGTCCAAGAGGTTGTCGCGAACGAAGGTCGGGTCGAGGGGCATCCGGCGGAGAATACGTGCGCTCTTGACAAGTGAACATCCGTTCGGTTAACCTCGCGACCAAGCGTGACAAAGCAAGACCAGCAGCGGGCGGACCGCATCCTGGCGTTCATCCGTGAGGCCGTGGCGGAGCGGGGCTATCCCCCGAGCGTCCGCGAGATCGCGGAGGCGGTGGGGCTCGCGTCCACTTCAGCTGTGCACCACCACCTCACCAAGCTCGAGAAGGACGGCCGGCTCAACAAAGAGGCCACCCGGTCCCGAGCGCTCAGTCTCCCAGGCATGAACGGGGGTCGGGTCGTGCAGGCGCCCGTGATCGGCGAGATCGCCGCCGGCCAGCCGATCCACGCCTACGAGGACCGCTCCGAAACGATGGGACTCCCGAGCGAGCTCGCCGCAGGTCGCGGACGCGAGACGTTCGTCCTACGGGTCCGGGGCAAATCGATGATCGACGACCACATCGATGATGGCGACTTCGTCGTCGTGCAGGAGCAGAACACCGCGCGCGATGGAGACATCGTCGTCGCCGTGCTCGAGGACAACGTCGCAACGCTGAAGCGCTTTTACAAAGAGAAGGACCGCATCCGGCTGCAGCCCGCGAACGGCGCGATGTCGCCGATCTACGCGCGGGACGTGCAGATCCAAGGGAAGGTCATCGGCGTAATCCGCAAGCTGTCCTAGCGTC
>JALYLL010000036.1 GCA_030774255.1 Chloroflexota bacterium
TCCTGCTCGCGCTCCTCCTCACGCTCGCGCCACGCGTCGAGCAGCTCGCCGGGCGCGGCGCCGAGGACACCGCCGACGTGGTCGTGGCACTCGTGCTTCTGCTCGCGGTGTGTGGCATCTCGCTGGGACTGGTCACCCTCTTCCGCCAGCTCGTCGCGACCGCGGTCCTGATCCGCAGGCTCGTCGCGCAGAAGGTCGCGTTGCCGTCCTCGGTGGTCGTGGCGGCGAGCGGTCTCGATCTCGACGACCGCATTGACGTCGTCACCGACGAGCGGCCCTTCTCGTTCTGCTATTGGTTCCTCCGCCCGCGCATCTGCCTTTCGACCGGGCTCGTGGAGCGGCTCGACCCAGACGAGCTTCGCGCCGTGCTCTATCACGAGCGCTATCACCTCCGGCAGCGGGATCCGCTCCGCCAGATCGTGGCGCGTTACTTCGCCGCTGGTCTCTACGTCGTGCCGGTGGTCGACGAGCTTCTCTCGTTCCACACGCTCCAGAAAGAGATCGAGGCCGACCAGGAGGCGGTGCGCGCGTCCGGGGAGGTGCGGTCGCTCGCGAGCGCCCTGTACAAGCTCCTGCCGGACGCCGACGAGGTGTCTCTGGGCCTGCTCGTCCCGGTCAGTTCGCTCTCCGTGACCGAAGCGCGCATCGAGCAGCTCGTCGCTGGTCGGCCGCTCTCGATCGCCCTATCGCCCCTCTCAGTCGCTCTCTCAGGAGGCGCCCTGGTCGCCGCCGCGGTGCTCGTCGCGGTGCAGGGTGGCGCGAGCGTCGCCTTTGAGGCTCTGCCCCCGCTTTATGCCGTCCCCGGCCTGCTCGTCGGCCCGGCAAGCCTGCTTTTCGCGGCGGCGGTGGACGGTGGGCTCCATCAGCTCCGCCCTCTCACCCAGCGGCTGTTCAACTTATCCACATAAGTTCCTCTTTACTTCAGGACCGCGCCGCCCCAGAGTGCGCCTGACCGGGTCCAGCTAAATCGCCGGTGGGGTCGGGGAGGTCCCACCGAATGTCGATCCGTCGCATCGTTCAGATCGCCGCTTTCGTCACCGCGCTTGTCTTCGCGTTCGCGTCACCAGTGGCTAGCAACACGGCCTACGCCTGCGACCCGCACGGCAGCAGCGGTTTCTGCTAGTCGTCTCCGGGTCCGCATAGGCGCGGACCGACCGAACCGGGCCACCTGGGCCCGCAGGACCCCGACCGGCAATACCCCGGTCTCGGTCCATCAGAGTTGGGTAAAGACGGAATTGACGGGTCTACTTCTCACCCGTAAAGTGCCCTCGCTGTGGCTGAGGTCCGGTCACCGATGGTGGCCGACGTGGGGGCGCGCATCCGTTCACTTCGGACCGCGAAGGGCCTTACCCAGGCCCAGGTTGCCGAGCCTCAGTACACCAAGGCCTACATCTCGATGCTCGAGTCCGGTCGTACGCGCGCATCGATGAAAGCGCTCGAGCACATCGCCGGGGTCCTGGGCGTGCAGCCGGCCGACCTTCTCGGTGGCGCCGCCTCGCCCGCGACTCCGCAATACACGCTGCTCGAAGCTCGCCGGCTCATCGAGCAGCGCGAGGGGGAAGGCGCCATACCGCTCCTCGAGGGGTTGGAAGAAGGACTTACGCCGCAGGACCAGCTCGTGCGGCTCCGTTATTTAGCCATCGCGTACAACGCGACGTCTCAAGCAAAGCAAGCGTTTCCCGTGATCGAGCGTGCACAGCGAATGGCCGATCTTCTGAACGATTCCGAAGAGCAGGTCCGCATCAAGGCCGTTCTCGCGGCCGCCTACGCGCGGACGTACTCGTACGAGGAGGAGATCCGGCTCCTTCGCGAGTGCGTGAAGGCCTGCGAGGACGGCACGGTCAAAGATGTCGCCTTCCATTACCGCCGTCTGGTGGATCTGGCGCTGGCGCTCGGGAATCAGCGTCAATCGAAGCAGGCTCTCGCCGTCTATGAGCAGGCGTTCGCGCTCTCCACCCAGTTCGAGGATCTGCCATCGGTCGCCGCCCTGTACGCGGGCATCGCGAAGGCGTACCACGACGCCGGTGACATCGAGGCCGCGATCATGAACAACCAAAAGAGCCTGGATCTGTACGAACAGCTTGGCCTCATCGATCAGATGGCGTGTGCTCTCGACAACGCGGCCGCCCTGTACGTCGAGTACGGGAACGTCACCCGCGCACGTGAATGCCTCGCGCGCGCGACCGGACTGGCCGAGCAGGCGAAACGTGATGGCACTCTCGCATCCATCAAGGCGTCGGAGGCCGAGGTCCTCGCCAAGAGTGATGCCACCGAGGCCCTCGAAGCCGCGCAGACCTCACTCAAGTTCGCGCGGAAGGTCGGCCAGGTCGACGCAGAGATTCGAATGCTTGTGCTCACCGGCGAGCTGCGAATGAAGGCAAACGGTGCGGCGGCGCGGCGCTCCTTCCAGGAAGCTCGGCAGCTCGCGGAAGAGCGAGCACCGCATCTCCTTCGCGTGATCTTCGATCGCTGGTCGCGCGCCGCTGAGGCGACTGGCGATTCCGACGAAGCCCTTCGACTTGCGCGACGCGCGCTGGAGACCGTCCGGGTCTAGCGCGCGCTCTAACCTCTCTGAGTGTCCCGCCTCACCGCCGACCTCGTCCGCGAGCGCGTGCGCGGAACGATCCTCGAGCGCGTCGGCGATACGCCGCTCATCCCGCTGCACCGCGTGGGCGCCGGGCTGCGAGGAGACCTCTGGGTAAAGATCGAGAGCGCGAATCCGGGCGGCAGCGTGAAGGATCGGCCGGGACTCTGGATGGTCCTCGACGCCGAGGAGGAGGGCTGGCTCGGTCGCCGTCGTGTCGTCCTCGACGCGACGAGCGGCAACACCGGCGTCGCGCTCGCGATGGTCTGCGCCGTTCGCGGGCACGCTCTCGAGCTCTGCATGCCCGACAAGGTGTCACTCGAGCGCAAACGGATCGCGCGCGCATTCGGCGCGCAGCTCGTGCTCACCGATCCACTCGAGGGTACGGATGGCGCGATCCGCGAGGCGCAGCGGCGTGCCGCGGCCGACCCCGACCGTTATTGCTACGTCGATCAGTACTCGAATCCAGCGAATCCGCTGTCGCACGAGCTCGGTACCGCGGCCGAGATCTGGAAGCAGACCGGTGGACGCGTGACCCATTTCGTGGCCGGCGTCGGGACGTCCGGCACGATCGTCGGCGTCTCGCGAGCGCTCCGTCCGAAACGTGTTCGCATCGTCGCGGTGCAACCGGATGACGCGATGCACGGCATCGAAGGGTGGAAGCACATGCCGACCGCACTTCGTCCAGCGATCTGGGACGAACGCGTGGCCGACGAGCATCGCGTGATGGCGACGGAGGAGGCGCTCGCTATGACGAAGCGTCTCGCGCGCGAGGAAGGCATCTTCACCGGGCCGTCCGGCGGTGCGGCGGTGGCCGCCGCGATCGCCGTCGCTCGGGAAGAAGCGGGCCGTATCGTCGTGTTGATAGCTGATGGGGGAGATCGATATCTCAGCACCCCGCTTTGGGAGTGAAACCATGCCCGTGATCGTTCGTCTGCCCGGCGCGCTCCGCGACGCCGCGGGCGGCGAGACAAAGCTCACGGCGGCCGGAGGGACCCTCCGTGACGTGATCGCCGACATCGATCGTCGTCACCCTGGCTTCGCCTCGCGCGTGCTCGATGAGGCGGGGGCGCTTCGCTCCTACGTGAACGTGTACATCGGCGACGAAGATGCCCGCGCTCGCGGTGGCAGCGGCGCCGCGGTCCCCGACGGAAGCGAGGTCATGGTCATCCCGGCGATGGCAGGCGGTCGCTGAGAGGACGTACTCGGCTGGTCCTTCCGCGGCGACTCCGTGAGGAGATCGTGGCGCACGCGCGGGAGTCCGCGCCGCGCGAGTGCTGCGGGCTGCTCTTCGGCGACGGCGAGGTGGCGGAGCGGCTCGTTCGCGGACGGAACGTCCACGCCACCCCCGAGACGCGCTACGAGATAGATCCGGCCCAGCTTCGCGAGGCGATCGTCGGCACCGACGACACAGATCGCTTTCTCGTCGGCATTTATCACAGCCATCCACGGACCGAGCCGAAGCCTTCGGATTTCGACATCGCGAACGCGCGCTGGCCCGAGCAGGTCTACGTCCTCACGTCGCTGCGGTCGGAGCCGCCCGAGGTCTTCGCCTATCGGATCATCGACGGCAGTGCGCCGAAGATCGACCTCGTCGAGAGCTAGGGCGGCGGCGCTCCCAGCTGCCAGGTGGCGGCGATCGCCGCCGCCTGAGCAAACGCGGCGTCGACGTCAGGCGGGTCGAAGAAGCGGAACTGGAGGGCGCCGCCGCTCGTTCGGAGCGCGATCGCGAACTGGCGAATCGCGATGTGTCGGCCTTCATACGTTCCATCGGAGCGATCGTCGACCGCCACACTTCCGTTGATGCGCTCGACGGATCGCTCGTTACGCGTCGCGGAGAATCCGAGTCGCTCCCCACGCGCGACCGCGTCCGCGAACGAGTCCATCGTCGCGAGATCCTCGGGCCGCGAGCTCACCACGTTGAGCGTGGCGCTCGCTGTCTCGAAATGGGCGACCTCTCCCGGCACTCCGCGCACCGAGTACGCCCACTCTTCCGGAACGGTGACGCTGGCGTTCTGAAGGTCGTAGCGCTTTCCCTGGGCCGGCGTCGCGGCCAATGGGGGCGCGAGCTGCGGCGCGATCGCGTACGCGGTCATGCGCACCCGCGAAACCTGATCGCCAAGCACGATCGCCCCGCTCGCGAGCGCGAGAACGAACGCCAGAGCGGCGACCGGTAACGGCAGCATCGCGCGCAGGTTCAGGCCAAGGCCCGCGAGAGCTCGCAGTCCGATGACCAGCAGGACGGCGCCGACGGTGATCAGGAGATTCGGTGCGAAGACCGCGACGAGGGCGACAAGGGGAGCGACGATCAGGGGCGCGAAAGCGAACGCGACCGCGTTGAAGCACTGGTCGAGCGTCAGTTCGTTCTGCCGTGTCACGCGGGTGCCGAGAAAGACGACGAAGGCGATCACCGCCACGCTCACGGCGAGTCGCGCGCCCAGTAGGAGCGATTCGAAGATCAGTCGAGAGACGAAGGTCCAGGGCGAGAGGCCCTTCGCCGCGAGAACCACCGCATCGATCGTGAGCGAGAGCGCGATGCCGGCCCCGACCACGACGAGCACACCGGCGAGACCGAAGTGCTCGCGGGCCAGCGACCTGGCGAAGGAACGCGGGCGGACGATCGACCGGAGGACCTCGCTGCGGAACCAAGCGAGCTCTCCGGTGGATTCCACCTGCCGAGACTACGAAAAGTGGCCTCCGCCGTTCCGCAACAAAGAGCACAAAAAAAGCGACCCCCGTTACCGGGGGTCGCTCTCGCTTCCGGCTACAGGCCTCATTATCTGGCCTCGATGAGGGAGATCGCACAAGGGCGATCTCGGAATTCATTTCAATCCACCGAAAGCGAGCTCTCGGCAGTGCCCCCTTCCGTCGAGGGCGTCATCGATCGACTTGGAACACCCCGAGTCGTTTATGAAGCTTGACCATGCGACCTCCGATTCGGCGTCCGCCGGTCTTGCCTGTCGCTCCGTGGGCCCGTGCGGAGCTTCTCCTTGTTCTACACCCGCCACGGTGGGTCGAGTCAAGTGCTACCAGAAATGGGTAGTGGGTCAATCTCAACTCGCCAGCAAGAGCGCGGGGCGGGTGGAGCGGGGCTCCTGATGAGCAAGCAACTCCACAAGGTCGTCGATGGACCAGCGGTAGCGGGACACGCCCGCCGCCATCGCAGGCGTCGCGCCACCGAGCGATCCGTGAGGCCGCGCAAAGTTGTAGTGGGCCATGTGGAGCGCGACCGCTGCCTCAAGGTTCTCAAACTTCTTGGAGAATCCATTTGTCAGTCGGGTGAATCGGCGCATGGACATACGCATGGTGAGATTCGCCCGCTCGACGTTGCTGGTCGAAACACGGTCCAGGTCGGGCTGACCCAGGATTCGCCGGCGCTCCACGCCCGTCACTTTATACGGCGAGTAGCGATTCTCCGGTCCGCGCTCCTGATCCGATCCGTACTGCTTGACCAACTGCGCGTAGTCCACGCCATCGGCAAACGCTGTAGCGACCGCATCCAAGTACGCGGGGTGGCCGTCCGTGACCAACTCGATTCGGTGAGCCATCCGCGCGGCCAGATCGTCAATGAACACGGAGGCGTGGCGCTTGTCACGCAGGCCGACCAGCCACGTCGGGATGAGTTTGGTGTCCTGGCAGATCGCGGTCCACGTCCAGGCGTCACCGATGCCAGCCGCCCCTGTAAGGCGCTTGGGGATGTTCCGCTGCTTGGCGTACACGAACGCCCAAATCTCATCGGCCTGAACGCGCTTGCAAGGCAGGTCGCGCAGGACCGCATCCTGGTACTCGTCGCAGGCCCCTCCGAGGGCCACCAAGAACCGCGTAACGGTCCCCTTCGCAACGCCCGTCATACGGCAGGTCGCGCGGATCGAGTTGCCCTCGACGAGTGCGTGAGCCACCGCGCGCCGCTGGTCTCCCGAAAGTCTGTTCATGGGCTTATGGTATGCTTGAGCGGTCATGCATGTCAAGAGGCCTGTGTTGGCTAGGCGGTCGTCAGATCTTCGGCGCGAAAACGCTGATTTGCGTGCGGAGTTGAAATACCAATGGGGCTTCAATCACTCCGAGCATTGCGGGTGCGATCAGCCCTACGAAGGTGGAGAGTTTTGCCGGTGGCCTTATCCCGAACAGTTGAGTCGGCCTACTTCAGAGCCTTCTCTAGGCGAGGCACCAACGCGCGTGCCTCGGCAACAAACGCGGCAACGGGGGCGACATTGTTCCAAAAGCTGAGTTCTCTTGTGGCCAGGTCGAAGCAAAGGAACTGGTCTTTCACCCCAAGACCACCGACCCTCCCGAAGTTCCTGATCGCAATCGACCGGTGGGCGCTCACATCCCACCATTCCTCGAGGCGTTCGTCCATGTGTTCCCAGTCGTTCCGCAGTTTGCGGTTCTTGAGCACCCAAGTTTCCGTGTCGGATATCGAGATGCTTGAGCGCAGACCCGCGCGTGAATCTTCTCGCCGCTCCTGTTTATCCGGTGTGTCTTGTCCCCATAGGAGCTTGGATATGTTCCCTGCGGCGCTAACGAGTTGTTGGAGAGCTATCCAAAACTCATCGCGGACGCGCCTATCACGTTCCTGCCAGACATCGAGTCTGCGGTCGGCATCTGCCTTCCATTCCCTGATGGCTCGTATGGAGGCCTCGATGTCCTCGCCAGTTCGTGATTCTGATGGTCCGCGTGGCGGCGGGTCATGGACGGGTGCTGTAGCCATCAGGTCGCTAATAATTTCCGTCAACGACTTTTCCAGATCGGCTGCTGCCGCTAGCAGAACCTTGCACTGGAACAGCAATTCCCTATGGAAGATGCGCACCTGCATATCGCTGAGGTCTGGTCGTGGGGGTTTTTTCTTACCCTGCCTTTTTCCAGCGGACGCGCGCGGCGTTCCTGGCGATTTCGCTGCGGCTCCTGGCGCTGAGCGCGCGTGCCCTCGCTTTGCCACCCTTGAGGCCTCCCATGCGGCCTAGTGCGACAGCGGCGGGGTTCTTGTCACCGTTCGTGGCCGCGCGGACGATGGCAGCAGCGAGAACGTTGGGGTCGGTGCTACTTGAGCGCTTAGGCATAATCGAAAGTATCCGTGAATCGCCGGAGGAAGGCAACATGAATCCCGACAACCCGCTCATCCTGTGGTCCCTGGAATCGCAAACGAACCGATGGCATGTGATCGTCGATTGGAAGGCCAACCCGCGTCGTGCCCTCTGTGACTTCTCGCCGAAGCTCGACAAGGAGTGGCGTCAACACCAACAGCTGCAGAGGGACGACCGTTGTACCGAGTGCATTAGCCGGATCGCTGGAACTTCAGATTGACCCACTACCCAGAAATGGATGATCTAGCGTTTCGGCCGTTCGCGCATCAGCAGGTCGCGAATCTCCGTCGGAGTTACGCGAACGTCGGGCCACCATGATTCGTCCGCATCTTCGCCGGCTGCGAGCGAGGCCTCGATGCCGAGCGAGATCCCACTCAGCAGATCGACGAGACGAA
>JALYLL010000037.1 GCA_030774255.1 Chloroflexota bacterium
GACCTCGAATCGCGGCGCGACAGGGGTGCGAGCGAGGACGAGCTCGCGCGGATCTTTCCGGACGAACTCCTTCGCCGAGTCGGCTACTGGGGCAAGCCCGAAGGCGCGCGCGACGCGTTCCTCCGGCTGGCCGAAGGGCTCGACGTCGCGGTGGTTCGCCTCGTTCCGGCGCGCCGGAATGACCTGGACGCGGCGCGCCTCGCGTTCCGCGCCTGCGCGCCGAAGCTCTAGCGGACCTGCTCCGCGAGCCGGATGAGATCGCCCACCAGCAGCGAGCGCGACGCGATCTCGTACGTCATGCCGTTCTCGGTCCAGCGCACCGCACTGAGGGAAGTGGCTTCGACGGAATAGTTCGCGGCGTACCACCCACGAACTGACAACGCGTCGGGGGTCGCGTCGGGAGGAGCGACGATCGCCGGCGAGCCGGGGAGCATCGCGACGATCACGATCGCGTTCGTGCCCCGGATGCGGAACGAACGCAGGGTCGGCGCAGGTCGCGCCGGGCCGTAGATGCCATCGACGCGTTGCGGCAGGACCTCGATCGCCACGTCGGATGGAAGCGCGAGATCGAGCGTCGGCGGCAGCTTCTGCTTCGCGAAGGCCTGCTCCAGGACCGAGGGGCCGCTTTCGACGAAACGCGGCGCCGCGGCGTGAGGAAGCGCGGCGGTCATCAAGAGGGCCGCCGTTGCGATCGCGGCGGATGCGACCGACAGCACGACACCGAGACGCGGCGAGATCGAGCGCTGCGGCGTGGCGCCCTCGAGATCGAGGATCACGCCAACATTCTCTCCCTACCGTTAGAAGTCGGAAATGGCCCCTTCCGCGGTCGCGTACGCCCACACGTCCAGGTCCGGGGCTTCGAGTCCGTTCAGCGTCAGGATCGTGCCGATCTGGGATCGATGGTCGCTCCCGTGATGCGCGAACTGCACGAGCGGGACCCAGAGCTCGAGATCCATCTTGCGCCGCTCGTCATGGATCCGGTTGTCGAAGTCGAGCTCCTTCGATTTGAAGAGCTGCTCCACCGCCTCGCGAACGCGGGCGAGACGTGATGCGATCTCGTCGGGCGGTGCGGTGAGCTCGATGAACGGCTGCGGGATCACACCATAGGTGTTGAGGTACCCCTCGTTCGCGCGAACGATGTGCGCGAACGTTTTCTGGATCGAACCGTAGGTTCCGGGCGCGGTGAGCTGCCATTGCTCCTTCGTGAGCGAGCGGCATCGCTCGAGCAGCTTCTCGGTCGCCCACACGTCGTGTCGCATTTGACGAAGCATCGGCGGCGTTGTCATGCCCGGATCCTCGCAATCTTCTCTTCCAATTCGGCGTTCAGGCCGTCGAGCTCCTCCTGCGCGGCGGCGAGATTCTCCTTCGCATGTTCAACGTCTTCACGCTGCTGCATCGTGCGCGCAGCGCCGCGCGCGGTCGTCGTCCCGCGACCGATCGTGGAGTAGCTGAGCTTCTTCCGGCCGAAGATCGCCGTGAGGATGGTGGCGCCGGCGGAGACCGCCGTCTGCAAGCCTGCTCCCTGAAGCTGCCCCTGCTCGCGCTCTAAGACCTGTTGCGCGTGACGCGCTTTCTCCTCAGCACGATGGATCTTCGGCGTGTATTGCACGCGAAGCGCCTCGACCGCCTGGTCGCGCTGTTCGCGCGCCTGCTGGTCAACGTCGGCCCGGGCAGCGCGCGTCGCCTGCGCCGCCGGCGCCGCCGCGATCTCTGGACGCCGGTCCTTCATCAGGACCTTGATCTGATCGCGCGTAAGCGGACCGCGGAGATAGGACATCGCCCACCGCGATTCGAGGACCACCGGCCCGTCCTCGTGCACGTCGTTCATGAGGAAGACGCGGTTCGTGAGGCCCGCAAGAAGCTCCTCCATAGACTTCCGATCGAAGGACACGCTCTGGGCGGCAGCGGCGCCCTCGAGACCTTCGAGGACGCGCTGTTTGTCGCGTTCGGTCTGCAGTCGTCCGAGGAACCACGTGCCAGTGTTCGCAAGGCCCTTGTAATCGAGGTCCACGGGGTTCTGCGTCGCGAGCACCACGCCAAGGCCAAAGGCACGGGCCTGCTTCAAGAGATTCAGCATCGGCCGCTTCGACGGTGGCTCCGCGACCGGCGGGAAGAATCCGAAGATCTCGTCCATGTAGAGGATGGCTCGCAGGCTCGTGGTCCCGCTCTGCGTCCGGATCCAGCCGTAGATCTCGTTCAGGAGGAGCGCCACGAAGAACATCCGCTCTGCGTCCGACAGGTGCGCGATCGAGAAGATCGAGACGCGCGGCTTTCCCGCCGAAGAGCGGAAGAACGCTCCGATGTCGAGCGGCTCCCCCTGCAGCCAGCCCGCGAACCCGGGCGCCGCGATCAGGCCGTTGATCCGTAGCGCCAGCTCCTCGCGGTCCTTCGCCGGATAGAACTTCTCGACGTCCAGCGCGCCAATGCGCCCCATCGGCGGCT
>JALYLL010000038.1 GCA_030774255.1 Chloroflexota bacterium
CACTGCTATATCGACACGGAGCTCGACGACGACGTCCGTCTTCCCACCGGCGCGTACGGATATCGCGACGCGCATCCGCTCGCGAGGCAGCGTGTGTCCACCACGGCAGACTATCTACGCGACCGCCTCGGCGGGATCATGCGGCTCGTTCCGGGGATCTCTGAAGCGCACGTCCGCCTCGGGATGTTCGAGCGAATGCTGGACGATGGGGTCGCCGACGCCGCCGAGATCTTCCATTCGCTCGGGCTGAAGCTCGACATCTGGACGTTGGACGCCGACACGCCGAAGTGGCGGGAGCGTTTCGCCCGGATCGTGGCCGCCCGTGCGGACATCGTGACGACGAACACCGCTCGGGCGCTCGCCGTCGCCAGTCGCGACCTCGCGTGGCGCTAGTGCTTGCTGAGCCACTCCACCAGGCGTTCGCGGCAGAAGCGCTCGCGCTCGGGTAGCTCGTTCGAGCGGTACCAGACGATCCCCGCCAGAAGCAGATAGATGTCGTAGATCTCGGCGCGCCGTCGCGCCGCGTCGTCGTCGACGTGCGCGTAGCTGTCCTTGAACGGCGCGATCATCGCCGGGCAGGCGGGCAGGGTCCAGCTCTCGATACGCACGAGATCGAGAAGCGGGTCGCGACCTCGCGCGCGTTCGAAGTCGAGGAACGCGACGAAGTGCCACCCGTCGGATCGCCGCTGCAGCAGGAGGTTCGCGAGGTTCAGGTCGTCATGGGTGAGACGGCGCTCGACCCCGTCGAGGGAGTCGCGCCTCTCTTCGTAGTGCTGGATTACCGTCGCGTGCGACTCCTGATCGAGCGCGTCGAGGAATCGGCACTCCGCGGCGCGCGTGCGGAGTCGATCGTCGAGCTCGGTCGACCACGGCATCGGAGTGTCGACGTACTCGACGCGGTGCATGACGCGGAGCCCGGCGCCGAGCTCCTCGCCGACGCGGTGCTGGTCGGTGAACGAGAGCGAACCGAGCGAGCGCGCCGCGTCCTCGCCCGAGATGAAGTCCTGGATGTAATAGGGGACCTCGAGCGTGCGCTTCTCGACGTCGGCCCAGCGCACGGCCGGGTGCGGCACGCGCTTCGCGCTCAGGAGCTCCGCGAGATGCAGGAACCGGCGCATCCGGCCCGGGTGCGGCCGGCGATGGACCTTGAACAGGAACTGCTCTCCGACCGGCGTCGTCAGCAGGTAGGCGTGATGCGATCGTCCCCGCAGCCACGGCTCGACGCGGACGCCGGCAAGCGCGCCGCCGGAGATCTCGTCGGCCGCCTGGGCGACCTCGTCCGGCGAGGGCGGGACGGTGAGCGTGCGCATGGCCGCGACGAATCTAGCGAGGTCGCGCCCTACGCGCAGAGAGTGAGTGCGAGCTGCGCGGCTACTTGCGCGTTCGCGCGCAAGAGCGCGATGTTCGCGTCGAGCGCGCGGTAGTTGGTGGCCTCGCCGAGGGCGCGCAGGAGGTAGGGAGTGAGGTCCGCCCCGCTGATGCCATCGCGTTCGGATGCGGCGATGGCGTTTCGAACTTGACCCTCGACCTCATCTCGACCGAGCGCTGAGTCGGCCGGCACGGGAACGCAGAGGAGCATGCCGGCGCCCCGCGCGAGCTGCTCCCTCGCGATGCGCGCCGCGCCGAGCGCGTCATTCACGCGGTATTGCAGACGAAGACCGCTCGATCGGACATAGAACGCCGGGAACTCGTCGGTGCCGTAGCCGAGAACGGGCACGCCGAGAGTCTCGAGGCGTTCGAGTGTGAGCGCGAGGTCGAGCACGAACTTCGCGCCGGCGCTGACGACGACGACCGGGTGCCGGGCGATGGCCTCGAGGTCGGCGGATTCGTCGAAGCTTCGCTCCGCCCCGCGATGCACACCTCCGATACCGCCGGTCGCCAGTACCTGGATGCCCGCAGCGGCGGCGATCTCGACCGTCGCCGCGACGGTCGTGCCGCCGAGGGAACGCGCGGCCAGTACCGGCGCGATGTCGCGAATCGACACTTTCGCGACGCCGCTCTCGTTCGCGAGCCGCTCGAGGAGCACGTCGCCTGCGCCGACGACGGCGACGCCGTCGTGCAGCGCGATGGTGGCGGGCACCACGCCGAGCGTGCGGATCTCGGCCTCGAGCGCCTTCGCGGTCATCAGATTCCGGGGCCGCGGCAGCCCGTGGGCGATCACCGTCGACTCGAGCGCGACGACCGGTTCGTTGGCGGCGAGCGCCTTCGCGACCTCGGGCGCGATCGAGAGGTTCACCGGCGGCCCGCGGCGTGACCCTGCTCGCCGCTCTCGCCCGCGAGGAGCTCGACGGCATGGGACAGCACGGGGAGAAGGACCTCGAGCGACTCGCGAACCGCGCGCGGCGAGCCCGGGAGGTTGACGACGAGCGCCGATCCGACCGCACCGGCAACGCCCCGCGAGAGCATGCCGTGCGGGGTCTTCTCGAGCGACCTCGCGCGCAACGCCTCCGCGATCCCCGGGACCTCGCGGTCGATCACACGCCGCGTGGCTTCCGGCGTCACGTCGTTCGGCGATAGCCCGGTGCCTCCGGTCGTCAGAACGACATTGGCGCCCGCGCGGATCGCGCCCAAGATCGCTGTCGCGACGCGCTCGACGTCGTCGGGCACGACGGCTTCTTGGACCACCTCTGCACCGGCCGCGATGAGACCCTCGCGCATCGCGGGACCGCTCTCATCGACACGTTCGCCGGCCGCGCCTCGGGTGCTCACCGTGATCACGCCCGCACGGACTCTCACGAAGACCGGTACGTCCCCGATTTCCCGCCGGTCTTCTCGACCAGGCGGACGTCCGTCAGCGTCGCCCCGCGCTCGACGTACTTGAGCATGTCGTACAGCGTCAGGCCAGCGATCGAGACCGCGGTCAAGGCCTCCATCTCGACGCCCGTCCGCGCGCTCGTCGCCACCGTCGCTTCGATCGCGATCCCCTCCGCACCGAGCACGAGCTCGACCGAAGCGTGTGTCAGGGGCAGGGGATGAGCGAGCGGGATGAGGTCGCTGGTGCGCTTCGCCGCCATGATTCCCGCGAGTCGCGCGGCCGCGAGCACGTCGCCCTTCGGTGTCGCGCCGTCGCGCACGAGTGCGATCGTCGCGGGCGAGACTCGCAGCAGGCCTCGCGCGACCGCTCGTCGCTCGGTCACTGCCTTCGCGCCCACGTCGACCATCCGCGCGGCGCCTTTCCCGTCGATGTGCGTGAGCCTCTTCCGCGCGGGCACTATCGAGGCTCCGGCTGCTCGGTGAGGATCACGTCGACGATCTCGCCCTGCTCGATCCGCGATGGGCCGACCGGCAGGTCGATGAGGCAGTTCGCTAGCGACATCGACCGCAAGATGCCTGAGCCCTGCGGGCCGGTGAGGCGGACGGTGCCAGCCTCGGCGTCGTGAATGCCGCGCGCGAAAAAGCGCAGGAATCCGGGCTTGTCCACCTGCTCGACCAAACGCGCCTTCGCCCGCGGCCGCGATACGTTCGCGCGGCTCTGCATCCGAAGGAGCGCCGGCCGCACGAAGATCTCGAAGGTCACGAGCGCGGAGACCGTGTTGCCGGGCAGGCCGAAGATCGGCACGCGGCGGTCGCCGTCTTTGATCTCGCCGAACGCGAGCGGACGGCCCGGCCGGATGGCGATCGCCCAGAAGTCGATCGTCCCGAGCTCCGAGAGCACCGGTTTCATGTGATCGTGGTCGCCGACCGAGACGCCGCCGCTCGTCACGATCGCGTCGGCCGCTGTTGCCTCACGAAGCGCGGCGCGCAGCGCCTCGGGCGAGTCACGGACGATGCCGCGGATCCACGGTTCGGCACCCGCCGCGCGGATCGCCGATGCGAGCGTGTAGCGGTTGGAGTCACGGATCTGGCCGCGCGCGAGGGGCGCATCGAGGTCGACGATCTCATCGCCGGTCGAGAACACCGCGACGCGGGGACGCTTGCGCACGACCACGCGCGCACGACCCACGGACGCGAGAAGGCCGATCTCTGCGGCGCGCAGGACCGTGCCCGCCGCAACAACCCGCTCGCCCTTTTTCAGGTCCTCGCCGGCGCTGCGGACGGCCATCCCCTTCGGCGTCGCCGCTGCGATCGTGACCAGGTCGCTCGCGTTGTCGGTGTCCTCGACACGGACGACCGTGTCGGCCCCGTCGGGCATTGGCGCGCCGGTCATGATCCGCATCGCCTCGCCCGGCCCGACGGTTCGATCGGGAAACCCCCCGGCCGCGACCTCGCCGACGACCCGCAGCTCGACCGGAGCCGACGCGACGTCGTCGCCACGCACCGCGTAGCCGTCCATCGCGGAATTGCGGAACGGCGGCACGTCGCGGTCCGCCGCGATGTCCTCTACGAGCACGAGGCCGAGCGCGTCGAGGAGCGGCACCTCCACCGCGGGAAGGGTCGGCACGCCCGCGAGGATCCGCGCGAGCGCGTCGTCGGCGCTCATGAGCTTCTGCGCGGGCTTCGCCGAGGTCGCGCTGATCGACATGGCGCGAGTTTAGGCCGGGTAGACGGTGATCTCGGTCGCCTTCACGCTGACCCAGACCT
>JALYLL010000039.1 GCA_030774255.1 Chloroflexota bacterium
CTCGGGATGACGCTCATCGACACGGCGGAGATGTACGCGAACGGCGGCGCGGAAAAGGTGGTGGGTGAGGCGATCGCCGGGCGCCGTGACCAGGTGTTCGTCGTCACGAAGTTCTATCCGCAGAACGCGACACGCGAGCGGATGGCCGCGGCGTGTGAGCGGAGCCTTCGGCGGCTCGACATCGACCAGATCGACCTGTACCTCCTCCACTGGCCCTCGGAAGTGCCGCTGAAAGAGACGCTCGCCGGTTTCGAGGATCTGCTCGAGGCGAAGAAGATCCGCTACGCAGGCGTGAGCAACTTCGACGTCGACGGAATGACCGAGCTCGGGCGCCTGAAGAACGGTCTCGAGCGCATCGTGACCAACGAGGTCCTCTACAACCTAGAGCGCCGTGGCATCGAGTGGGACCTGCTCCCCTGGATGCGCAAGCGGCACCGCCCGGTGATCGCGTACTCCCCCGTCGAGGAAGGGCTCCTCACCCACCCGCATCCGGCGCTGAAGCGCGTGGCGGAGCGACACAACGCGACGCCCGCGCAGATCGCACTCGCCTGGGTGATCCGCGAGGACGGAGTCATCGCGATCCCGAAGGCCGCGGACCCGAAGCACGTGCGCGAGAACCGCGGCGCCGCCGACATCAAGCTGACGAAGAAAGACCTCGCGGAGCTGGACGAGTCTTTCCCTGCGCCCGACGGAAAGAAACCGCTCGAGACGCGTTAGATCCGCGAGAGGATCGGGATCTTCGGCGCGATCGCGAAGTTGAGCTGCACGAGGACGATGAAGACGATGCTCCAAAGCGGGTTGATCAAGCAGAGCAGCGCTCCGAACGCGTAGAGACCTTGCGCCGCCACAATCCGCCGCTTGATCACTCTCGACATCTCCGCCGTTGTGTCTTTGTTCAGGAGGCCGTGCCCTTCGGCGTAGATCAAGGCGAGGTAGACGATCACGCCGAGCAGGAGGATGTTCGCCCAGTACGCGACGAGCGCAAGGCGGAATGTGATGAACTCCGCGAGAAGCGAAGTCGAGAACGGCATCAGCGCTACCGTCGCGAGGAACGCGAGCTGCAGCCACGCGAGATCGCGATCGGCAGTCGCGAATAGGTTGAGCTGGGTCTGCTGAGCGTTCCAAAAGATTCCGAGCGTTAAAAAGCTCAAGAGATAGGTCAAAAGACGCGGCCCGAGAGTGAGCAGCGCGCTCCAGAGGTCTTGCTCTGATCGGACCGGGCCTGCGTCGGGAACGTGTATCTCGAGGACGATGAGGGTCATCGCGATCGCAAATACGCCGTCGGACAGCGCGGCGATCCGGTCGAGGCGGCGGCCCGCGAGGTCGTTGTAGTGACGAATCATGGTTTCCGGCTATGCGAAGAGCGGCGCCATCTCGCGGCGACGGATCAGATCGCTCAATTCTTCCGCGCTCGGTGCCGGTCCGCCGCGGTCCGCGGCGTCCAGGATCTTCGCGAGGAGATCGATGTCACTCGCGGTGTTGAGGAAAAGCCCTTGGCGAGCGAGCACGAACCGCACGGTGAGGTCAATGTCGCGTTGATCGGTGAGCGGCTCGTACCACGTCGTTGGTGTCGCGGGGCGCTCGCCCGGCCATGGCCCGAGCGTGATCGCCTTGATCGTCTGGATCGCGACCCCGCGTTTCTCGCAGAGCGCGATCAGGGTCTCGGCATCGCGCGCGTACTCCTCGCCCGCGAGCTGGGTCGCGTTGTATGGGAACAGCACGCTGTCGAAGGGGAAGCGCTCGAGGCTTTCGCGATGCCGCTTCGCGACCTCGAGGCCGTGCCCGGTGACACCGATGAAGCGCGTGAGCCCGGCATCGCGCGCCTCGACGGCAGCGCGGAGCGCGCCGTCCTTTCCCATGGCGACGTCCCACTCCTTTTGGTCGACGAGGTTGTGCAGCTGGATGAGGTCGACGTGATCGACGCCTAGCCGGTGAAGCGACAGCCGGATCTCGTCGCGCGCCTCGGCGTAGGTGCGCTTACCCGTCTTGGTCGCGAGGAAGAAACGGTCGCGGCCCTCGCGCCGGAGCCACGGCGCGATGTGCAGCTCCGAGTCGCCGTAGCTCGCCGCCGTGTCGAGGTGATTCAGGTCGTAGCGGAGCACGAGCTCGAGGGCTCGATCGGCCTGGGCGTCCGTGACTTTTCCGAGGGCGGCCGCCCCGAAGATGGTCCGCCGGCTGTCGTGGCCGGTGCTTCCGAATGGTGCGGTGGGGATCACGGGGCAACGATAGTTCGGCGCGCCGACCGGAGCCTAGAATCGCGCCGGGCGCGAGGCACGGGGAGGACACCATGGCGATTTCAACGGCAAAGCCCACGACGGGATTCACCTACCGCGAGATCACCCTGCAGGACCGCATGCGCGAGGTCGCTCGCGAGGTCGGCGACAAGCCGGCGCTCCTCATGGGCGATCGCAGCGTCAGCTTCCGCGAGATCGATGAGCTCAGCGACCGGCTCGCCGCGGCCCTCGCGAAACGCGGCGTTCGGCCCGGCGACCGCGTGACCATCTTCATGCCGAACTCCGTCGAGTTCGTCGTCGCCTTTTATGGAACGCTCAAGGCCGGCGCGGTCGTGAACCCGATCAACGCCCAGTCGAAGGAACGTGAGGTCCGCTTCCAGGTCGACGATTCGGGAGCGACCGCGGTGCTTTACCACGAGGCCCTGGCACCGGTCGTCGACGCGGTGCGTTCCGACCTCGCGAAGGTCCGTGTGTTCGCGGTGACCGGGAAGACGGCCCCGAGCGGCGTCGAACGATTCGACGATCTCGCTGCCGAACCGGGGACCGCTTCGGTCCGCGTCTCCATGGACGACCTCGCCGCGCTTCCCTACACGAGCGGCACGACCGGGTTCCCGAAGGGTGTGATGCTGACGCACGCGAACCTCACGGCGAACCAGCAGCAATTCTTCGCCGCGGTGCCCGTTCGCCGCGACGACGTTTTCCTCAACGTGCTTCCCTACTTCCACATCTACGCGCTCAACCTGCTCATGACAGGAGCGATCAGCCTTGGCGCGACGCAGGTGATCATGTCGCGCTTCGACATGGTCGAGTACTGCACCCTTGTGGAGCGCCACCGCGCCACGGTCTGCTTCATCGTCCCGCCGATCGTGCTCGGCCTCGCGATGAGCCCGGAGGTGGAGAAGCACGACTTTTCTACCGTGCGCTTCTTCTTCAGCGGCGCGGCGCCGCTCGCCCCGGATCCCGCGCGCCGGATGGTGCAGCGCATCGGGAAGCCGATCATCCAGGGCTACGGCTTGACCGAGACGTCGCCCGTGACGCACGCGAATCCAATGGATGCGGCGGTGCTCGAGTCGATCGGACGGGTGGTCCCGGGCACCGAGGACAAGATCGTCGACCTCGAGACCGGCACGAAGACCCTCGCGGACGGGGAGGTCGGCGAGATTTGCGTTCGCGGCCCGCAGGTGATGCGGGGCTACTGGAACAAGCCCCAGGACACGGCGG
>JALYLL010000040.1 GCA_030774255.1 Chloroflexota bacterium
CTCAGCGCGCGCGGACTCGCTCGGATCGGTAACGACGACGTGAAACGCAAAGTCGGCGAGCGAGCGCTCCGCGTCGCGCATCGCGCGGTCGATCCCGCGTTTCAGAGAGCCGTCCTCCTGGTAGACCATCGAGACGACGGTCGTGACACCGCCGGCGATCGCGGCCCTCGTGCCGTGCTCGAAGTCATCCAGTGGCGTGAATGTCGGCGTGGATGCGAGATGCGTGTGCAGGTCGACGCATCCAGGGAGCACGAGCTTCCCGCGCGCGTCGATCTCGCGCGAGGCTGTCGAACTCACGTCGCCGATCCCGCTGATGCGCTCGTCGTCGATCGCGATGTCCGCGCGGCGCTCGCCCTCGGGCGTCACGACGATGCCGCCGCGTATGACGAGGTCGGTCAGTCGCCGTCCTCTTCGAGGCGCGAGAGGCGGTCGGCCTCGTCCTCTTCCGACAGCGCCTCGACCAGGTCGTCGATGTCGCCGTCCATCCGGCGGTCCAGGTTCGAGAGGTTGTGTCCGAGACGCCGATCGGTGAGCCGGTCCTGCGGGAAGTTGTACGTGCGCATCTTCTCGGAGCGCTCGCCTCGGCCGATCTGCGCGTTGCGCGCCAATGACTCACTGGCCTGGCGCTCCTCCGCCGCACGCGCGAGCAGCCGCGAGCGGAGCACCGCCATCGCCTTCGCCTTGTTCTTCAGTTGGCTGCGCTCGTCCTGGCACGTGACGACCTCGCCGGTCGGCAGATGCGTGATCCGCACCGCGGAGTCGGTCGTGTTCACGCCCTGCCCGCCTTTGCCGCCGGCACGGTACACGTCGATCTTCAGGTCCTCGTCGTTGATCACGAGGTCGGTCTCTTCGGCCTCTGGCAACACCGCCACCGTCGCGGTCGACGTGTGGATGCGACCTTGCGCCTCGGTCGCCGGTACGCGCTGAACGCGATGGACGCCAGACTCGAACTTCATCTTCGAGTACGCGCCGCGGCCCGAGATCTTGAAGATGATCTCTTTGAAGCCGCCCTTTTCCGATTGGCTCTGGGAGAGGATCTCGGTCTTCCAGCGATGCCGCTCGGCATAACGCGCATACATCCGATAGAGATCCGCCGCGAACAGCGCGGCCTCTTCCCCACCCTCGCCGGCGCGTATTTCGACGATCACGTTCTTTTCGTCGAGCGGATCGCGCGGCACCAGCTGCGCGCGAAGGCGCGTCGTGAGCTCTCCCATCTTGGCGGTGAGCTCGGCGACCTCCTGGAGCGCGAGGTCATGCATGTCGGTGTCGTCGCCTTCGGCGAGCTGTTGCGCCTCGGCGAGCCGCTTCTCGGCATCGCGAAGCGAGCGGATGGTCTCGACGATCGGGGCGAGCGACGAGAGCTCCTGGCCGACCTCGCGGATGCGGTTGCGATCCGACGTCGTCTCGGGCTCAGACACCTTTCGCTCGAGCTCCTCGTATCGGCCTTCGACTCCCTCGAGTCGGCGGCGCAGTCCTGGCGTGAGCACGTCGGTCATGCCGCCGCCTCCGCTTCGCGGTCACCGGCGATCGCCTCTTCGAGCGACGCTACGGCCACCTCGATCATCTGGGCATCCGGCCGGCGGGTGGTGACGCTCTGGAGCAGAAGGCCGGGGGCGACGAGCAGGCGCATGACGGGCGACCGTTCGTGCGCCGCGCCGACGCGCAGCGCCTCGTACGAGATCGATGCGACCGGGATGACCAGCGCGAGGCGGACGATGAGATCGACGAACAGGTTCACGCGAGGCAGGAACGCGAAGATCACGATCGATATGACGACCACGAGCAAGAGGAACGCTGTGCCGCAGCGCGGGTGCGCCGTTGGATATGGCTCGATGCGCTCGGGAACGAGCGGATCGCCATGCTCGAACGCGTGGATCGTCATGTGCTCCGCGCCGTGATACGCGAAGACGCGGCGCACATCGGGTAGGAACGAGATCGCGATCAGGTAGCCGATGAGCAGCGCGAGGCGGATCAGTCCTTCGGTCACGTTGAGAACGACGGAGCTCGGGATCACGGCGCGCGCCAGGCTCGTGACGAGGTACGGCACGCCGATGAAGAGAAGGAGCGCTCCCACGAGCGCGGCGCCCATGATCAGCGTGTTCCCGCCCTTGCCGAGCTGCTCCTCATGCTCGAGCTGTACGTCGGCCGACCGCATGAGCATGCGGATGCCGTAGTCGAGAGACTCCCAGAGCACCACCACGCCGCGCACGAACGGGAGCCGCGCGACGCGCGATCGGACAAGCGGAGAGCGCAGCGGCTCGCGGTAGCGGTAGATCTCGCCGTTCGGCTTCCGGCAGGCGAGCGCGACCGTACGACGGCCGCGGATCATGACGCCTTCGATGACGGCCTGACCGCCGTACAGGGCGGGCTGTTGCTTCTTCTCGATCATGCGGGGCCGCGGGCGGTCAGCACCTAACGGTGCGGGGCGGCCTCCGCGGAGGCGGGTGCGTCGGCCGCTTTCTTTGCGTACCGCTTCGTGAACCGCTCTACGCGACCCTGGATGTCGAGGATGTGCTGCGTCCCCGTGTAGAACGGATGGCAGCCTGCGCAGACCTCCACGTGGAGCTCCGGCTTCGTCGACCCGGTCGTATAGCTGCGACCGCAGGCGCAGATGATCTTCGCCTGCATGTACTTGGGGTGAATCTTTTCTTTCATGACCTGACCTCTAGACCGCGACGACGCTCACGCGCCGGCGGTCGTCTCGTGCTGCTTTGAATTCCACGGTCCCCGCGACGAGCGCGAAGAGCGTGTGGTCCTTGCCGACGCCGACGTTGCTGCCGGGAAGTACCTTCGTGCCGCGCTGCCGGACGATGATGGCTCCCGCTTGCACGCGGGCGCCCGCGTATTCCTTCACGCCGAGCCGCTGCCCGGCGCTGTCTCGTCCGTTGCGGGTGGAACCCGCGCCTTTCTTGTGTGCCATTTCCTTAAGCCTCGATCTTCGTGATTCGGAGTGTCGTTTCTTCCTGCCGGTGACCGCGGGTCTTCCGCGACCGCGTCTTGTTCTTGTACTTGAACACGCGGATCTTGGGGCCTCTTCCATGCCCGACGATCTGGGCCGTGACGATGGCGTCGGTCACAAAAGGGGTGCCGGCACGCACGCGAACGCCGTCCGCGAAGAGCAGGACCTGGTCGAGGACGACCGTCTCTCCGGCGTCGCCCGCACGGCGATCGACGGTGATCGTGCCTCCCTCTTCGACCCGGTAGCTTCGGGTGCCGCTACGGACGACCGCGTACACGG
>JALYLL010000041.1 GCA_030774255.1 Chloroflexota bacterium
GGTGCTCTGGGACATGCGTGACGACGCCGGGACGGCTGTCGGCAGCGACGACTACAGCCTCGTGTTCGACGTCATCGATGACTCGGGACGCACCACGACGGTCGGCGCGACGTTGCAGATCCGGTGACAGTCGTTCGCCGCATCGTCCTCGTCGCCGCTATTGCGGTGATCGCAGCCTGCGGCGATCCCAACAGCGGCGTCGGGATCGACGTCATCGACGGGCACGTCGTTCAGGTGCTCGCATCGGGCGACCACGAGGGCGCCAAGTACCAGCGTCTCGCGGTGAAGCTCGACGGGTCGCTTTATCGAGGCGAGGTCGTCGAGCTCGAGTGGGACGGCCGCCGTTCCTTGAACGAGAACGGATTCCTGTCCCCTGGCGACCGCGTCCTGCTCACGCTCAGCCGCGAAGGAAACGCGCGCACCTACACGATCACCGAGGTCGTCCGGCTTCCCTCGCTCTGGCCGTTCGTCGTGCTCCTCGCGGTCGCGCTTGTCGTCGTCGGACGGTGGAAAGGCGTGGCGTCCCTCGCGGGCCTCGGCGCGAGCATCGCCGTCTTCCTCCTTGCGGTCCTTCCGGCCGTGCGAAGCGGGGACGATCCGCTTCTCGCGACGCTTCTCGGTTCGGTCGGCGTCCTCGTCGTGGCCGTCTTCGTCGTGCACGGATTCAACCGAAAGAGCGTGGCAGCTCTGCTCGGCACGCTCGGGGCGCTCGTCCTCGTCCTCGTCCTGGCGGCCGTCGCGATCTCGGTGGCGCGGATCACCGGGCTTGGGACGGAGGACGCGATCTTCGTGTTCGTCGGCAGCGCCGGCAGGATCGACATGCCGCGGCTCGTACTCGCCGGCGTGGTGGTCGGCTCGCTCGGCGCGCTCGTGGACATGGCGGTAGGTCAGGCGTCCACCGTGTGGGAGCTGTCCGCCGCGGGCGAGCTACGCGGCCGAAAGCTCTACGCCTCGGCGCTGAACGTGGGCCGCGACCACATCGGCTCGCTCGTGAACACGCTCGCGCTCGCGTACTTCGGCGGAGCGCTGCCGCTCATCGTTCTCGTGTCGCTCGGCTTCCAGCCGCTCTCCGTGTCGATCAACAGCGAGGAGATCACGCAGTCGGTCATGGCCGTGCTCATCGCGAGCATCGGGCTCGTCCTCTGCGTCCCGCTTACCACAGCCATCGCGGTGGCGCTGGCCGACCGCGCGAAGCGCGGTTAGCCCGCTCTCGGTGCCGCCCGCAGTTCCCGCCGTCGTGGTCCGATCGCGAAACGCGCGAGGAGATAGGACGCGAAGCTGAGCGAAGTGACGAAGACGCTCACCGGCGCGTTCGTGATGAGCGAGAGAAAGATTCCGCCGAGCGTGCAGAGGAGCGCGATCGCGACGCTGTAGCCGATCGCCAGACCCGGGCGCGGAGTAAGCCGCTCGGCGGCCGCGCCCGGTGTGATGAGCAGCGTGAGGATGAGCAGCACGCCAACGACCTGTATCGCTTCGGCGACCGCCGCGGCCATGATCAGGAGGAACACGACCGCGAGCGCGCCGACCGGAACGCCCCGCGCCTCGGCGACCTCCGGGTCCACCGTCGCGAACACGAGCGGACGATAGATCGCGGCGAGAGCGATGAGCGTTGCCGCGCCGATAGCGAGGAGCAGGACCACGTCCCCCCGACTCACGCCGGTGATCGTGCCGAAGAGGATCGCGAACGCCTGATTCGCGTACCCCTTGTACAGCGTTATGAAGAGGACGCCGAGGCCGAGGCCGAACGCCATGACCACCCCGACCACGACGTCACGCCCCCGCGCGCGCACGCCGAGCGTGCCGATAAATACGCCGGTGACGGCGCTGCCGAAGAGAAGGCCGAGGACCGGCGAGAGATGCAGAAGAAGAAAGCCCGCGGAGCCGGTGAAGCCGAGCTCGGCCAGAGCGTGCACCGCGAAGGACATGTTCCTAGCAACGACGAAACCGCTGACGACGCCGGAGACGATCGCGATCACGAAGCCGGCCGCGATGGCGTTCTGCACGAATTCGTAGCCGAGAAGGGTGACCAGCTGGTCCATCAGTGCGTGTCACCGTGATCGACCACGACGGCGGGCGGATGATGCGGCTCCTCGATGTTGAACCCCGACTCGGTCGATTCTCCGACGACGAGGATGCGGCCGTGCACGCGGACGACGTCCACGTGCGAGCCGTAGAGCTCCGACATCTTGTCCGAGCGAAGGACGTCGTCGGGCGTTCCGGCGGCCCAGCGACCGTTCACCACGAAGAGGACCTGATCGACCACGCGGAGCACCGGGTTCACATCGTGTGTCACGAAGAGGACCGTGCCGCCGGTGCGGTCGCGCCAGCCGGCGATGAGATCCGTGATGGCCCGCTGATAGCGGAGATCGAGGTTCGCGAGAGGCTCGTCGCACAGAAGGATCCGCGGATTCCCGACGAGCGCCTGGGCGATGCGCAACCGCTGCTGCTCGCCGCCCGACAGGCGGCCGATCGGTGCGTCCGCGTATGCCTGGGCCTCCACCTCGGCGAGCGCGCGCTCAACGCTCGCGTTCGCGGCGCGATCGGGCCGTGCGATGCCCCAGCGGTGTCCGTCGATGCCCAGCCGAACGAGATCGCGACCGCGGAAGGGGAGCTCCGTATCGAAGCTCGAGTGCTGAGGGACATACCCGATCCCGGGGTCGCCGCGATGCGGCGCCCGCCCCAGGACCTCGATCCGTCCGGACGACGGCGTCACGAGACCAAGGATCGCCCTGAGAAGCGACGTCTTCCCCGAGCCGTTCGGCCCGAGGATCGCGACGAACGTCCCGGCCGCGATGTCGAGCGACAGATCGCTCCAAACGGTGCGGGCGCCGTAACTCAATGTGACGCGCTCGAATCGAACCGCGGGCGGGCTTTGCATGCCGGTGCTCAGGCTAGCTATTTCGCGAGCGCCCTCTCCAACTCATCGAGCTGCGCGAGCTGCCACTCCTGGAAGGATTTGAAGTTCGCGGGGATCGTCTCGGCGACGGCCACCACCGGGACGTTGTTCTGGACCGCCAGCGCACGAATCTGCTCGGTGAGTGGCGATGTCACCTGCGAGTTGTACAGGAGCGCCTTCACCTTGTGACCGGTGAGGAGATCGCGCTCGGCCGCCACGTCCGCGGGGGCCGGATCGGTGCCGGATTCGATCGCCTCCATGAACTCGGGTGGGGTCATTGCTTTGAGCCCGATCGCGTCCGTCAGGTAGTCCGCGACATTTTCGGTGAAGGCGACGGGCGCGCCGGCGTACTTCGCGTTGAGCGCCGCGATCTTGTCGTTGAAGGGCTTCAGCGCGGCCAGGTACTTGGCCTTCTGCTCGGAGAAGTATGCGGCGTTCTGCGGCTCGAGCTTCGTCAAAGCGGCGGTCGCGGCTTCGGCGACCTTCGGCATCGTGGCCGGGTCGTACCAGACGTGAACGTTCACGTCGTCCTTCACGCCGAGGATGTCCTGCACGTTGATCACGATGCGGTCGGGCTTCGTCGACGCGCCGAGCAGCTTCTCCATGAAGTCGTCGTAGCCGATCCCGTTGACGATGACGAGCTTCGAGTCCGCGACGAGCTTCGCCGCGGCGGGGCTCGCCTCGTACTCGTGCGGGTCGGCGCTCGGGTCGCTCAGGATGCTCGACGCGGTCACGCGCGTTCCGCCGATCTGCGCGAGGAGGTCGCCATAGAAGTTCTCGGCCCCGAGCACGGAGATCGGGGCACCCGAGGTCGACGGGGGGGTGGAGACGGGGCTGCAGGCAGCGAGGGCCAGGACGGCGAGTGTGATCAGAGCCCGTCTCATGGCGCGCACCATCCGCGGCGAGAGCATGGCGGCCTCCGCTAAATGAGAATGGGTCTCAACTTATGGGAGATGAGACTTAGTGTCAAATAGCGGATGCCGGGCATCTATCCTCACTGTGTGAGCACTGCATCGATCGACACCCGCCTTGCGGCGGGGGGTCGGCGGCGCACAGCCCAGCGGGTCGTCGTGGCGGAGGCGCTCGCCTCCGCGAAGCGGGCGCTCTCGGCGCAGGAGCTCTACGAGCGCATCCGAGAAAAACACCCGACGATCGGCCGAGCGACCGTCTACCGCACGCTCGAGCAGCGGGTCGAGGACGGGATGGCCAGCCGCTTCGAGCGCGACGGACACGTGTCGGCGTACATCGCCTGCGACGCCAAGCATCACCACCACCTTGTCTGCACCAATTGCCAGCGCGTTGATGATGTTGCGGAGGACGTGGTCGCGCCGATGCTTGCCGCGGTCGGCCGCCGGCACGACTTCTCGGTGGATCACGCCGCGCTCGATTTTTACGGCCTTTGCGTGAGGTGCCGTGGCAAACGCCGCTAGACCGTTCGATCGCGAGGAGGACGATTGGGCGCGGAATGAACGGTACAATTCAATGTGCGTAGTCCTCGCGCCCCATGGAGGCTCCCTTGGCCCTGATCACCCATGACATGACCATCTCCAGCGTCGTCGAGCGCTGGCCCGACGCCGCGCGGATCTTCGCGCGCTACGGCCTGTCGTGCGCGTCGTGTTCGATCTCCAAGAGCGAGACGATCATGGCCGGCGCGACGGGGCACGGCGGCGGGCGCGTGAACGTCGAAGACCTCATGCGCGACCTGAACAGCTACGCCGACAGCGGCAAGCTTCCGGACAACCTCCCCGCGGCGAACGCCACCGCGGGCGCGCCCGGCATGAAGATGCGGGGGATGGCCGAGCAGAAGGGCATCAAGCACGTCATCGCCGTCATGTCGGGCAAAGGCGGAGTGGGGAAGTCCCTCGTGGCGGGCCTGCTTGCGGTCGAGCTGAAGCGCCGCGGCTTTCGCGTCGGCGTGCTCGACGGCGACATCACCGGCCCGTCGATCCCACGCATGTTCGGCGTGCGCGAGAAGCCAGTCTCGTCCGACGGCAAGACGCTCAATCCGCCGAAATCGCGCGGGGGCATTCCGATCATGTCCATGAACCTGCTCCTGCCCGACGAGGGCGAGGCGGTGATCTGGCGCGGCCCGATGGTGTCCGGCGCGATCCGCCAGTTCTTCAGCGACGTGAACTGGGGCGAGCTCGACTACCTCATCGTCGACCTTCCGCCGGGAACGAGCGACGCGCCGCTCACGGTGATGCAGGCGCTGCCAGTCGACGGCGTCGTTCTCGTCACCAC
>JALYLL010000042.1 GCA_030774255.1 Chloroflexota bacterium
AGCATCGCCTCGAGCGCCTGATAGTGACGAACGGCGAGCGCGTGATCGCCGGATTCGTGATGCGCGCGCATCAGCAGGCGGTGCGCTTCCTCGTCGTAGGGCTCGAGCTCGAGGAGCTTCTCCAGCGGGCGCACCGCGGCCTTCGGCTCCTTCCACTCCAGCTCGAGTGTTGCGAGCTCCTTCGCCGCTGCGACGAGCTGACGGTCCGTCTCTTCGCGCTGGCGATCGATCCAGGGCGCCGTGAGATCCGCGAGAAACTCTCCGCGATGTACCGCGACCGCGGCGCGCAGGTATTGGATCGCCTCGCGGGATCGGCCGGCCTCCTGCGCCTCACGACCGCGACGCAGCGACCGCCGGAACACCTCGAGGTCCACGTGGATCGATATCGGAAGCGCGAGCCGGTATCCGGTGTCCGTCCGCACGACGCTTGTGGCCTCTGACGCGCCCGCCGACGCGAGCGCCTTGCGGAGCGCGTGCAGTGTGAAATGAAAGTTCGAGAGCGCGGACGCGGGATCGGTCTCGGGCCAGAGCTGCGCGACGAGCTCGTCGCGAGAGACCGCGCGCTGCCGATCGAGCAACAGCAACGCGAAGAGCTCCTTTGCCTTGCTCGTGCGCCACCCGCGGTCGCTGATGCGTGTGCCGCCCGCGCGAAGCTCGAACGGACCGAGCACGAACGCCTGAATGCTTTCGGCGACCGACGACGAGATCACCTGGCTTGGCGTCGGCGCGGCGGGCTGCAAGAGCGCCGCGAGGATGCGCATGTCGTCGGGGTTCAGCTCCAGGTCGCCGAGCCGTAGGCGAAGTGCATCCGCGAGCGCCGGACGCAGCAGCAGGAAGTCTCGATAGCGCTCGGTGGCGACGGCGCGAAGCGCGGCTCTCGTCGTCGCGGGGTCGTCCTCGATCGGCACGGAGAGCAACGTCGCCTTCGCTTCGAAATATCGCGCGCGGATCGCGTGCGCCGACACACGCGCCTCGCGGTACGCGCGAAGCGCGCCTTCGCGATCGCCCTGCGCTTGGGCGACCGCGCCGCGCGCGATCGCCGCGCGGATGGCGGGCACCGGCCCCGGAGACGACCCGGCAAGCGCTTCGGCCGCCCGCAACGCGTCGTGCGCCGAGTCGGCATCGCCTCGGAGCGCGCGCAGCTCGGCCGCCGTCGCATGAAGCTCGGCGATCACGTGGTCGTCTCCCTGCTCGCGGCAGAGCTCGACTCCCGCGCGGTAGACCTCTTCCACCGCTCCGCGCTCGCCCGTGAGCGCGTGGACCGTCATCAAGGTCGAGCACATCGCCGCCTGCGCGAGGCGGAGATCGTTCGCGCTCGCGATCTCGAGCGTTTGGCGGAGCGTGTCGAGGGCCTCCGCCGTGTCGCCTCGGCGCGTGCGCACGTCGACCAATCCGCCTTCGGCCCAGCAGAGCGCGGTGACGTCGGCGTTCTTCTGCTGGAGCGCGAGCGCTCGCAGATAGGTGCGCTGCGCCGCGTCGAGCTCGCCGAGAAGGTGATGCAGCTGAGCGAGCGCGAGGGCTTCCGCGAGCTCGCCGGACCGATCCGTGAGAAGCGCGAACATCGCCTCGGCCTTGAGATGAGCGCGCGCCGCTTCCTCGATCTCGCCGAGATCGGCGTGAGATCCGCCGATCACGTGCCAGAGCCACGCGCTCTGCGACGACGCGCCCTCCCCGACCAGACCGAGCGCCTCGTGGGCCTGCTCCAACGCCTCGCGCGGACGGCGGAGATAGCGCAGCGCTTGCGCCGACCAGGTGAGCGCGCGCGCCAGTCCTTCGGTGTCCCGTCCCCGACGAAGCTCTCCCGCCGCGTCGCGGTAGTTCGCGAGAGCTCGTTCGTAATCGCCGCGCACGCGATGCAGCAGACCGCGCAGAAGGATGACCCACGGCAGCCGCCGTTCCGCACCAGGCGGGAAGCCATCGAGCCAGCGCTGCAGGGTCGCGACCTCGCTTCCTTGCAGGGCGCGCTCGCCGTTGTCGCGGACGAGCTGCGCCGCGCGTCGATGATCCCCGGCTTGCTGGAAGTGATGGATCGCGCGGTCGACGTCTCCGCGTGCCGCGGCGCGTTCGGCGTGACCGCGGTGCAGCTCGACGATCTCGGCGGCAGGAAGGAGCTCTCGCGCTCTCGAGCGGAGGAACTCGGCGAAGAGCGGCTGAAAACGATGGCGTCCATCCGCACCTTCGCGCACCACCAGGCCGGCCTGCTCGAGCGAGGCGAGGAGCTCTCGGGACGCGCCACCCGCGCTCACCGCCTCGTCGTCCTCGATGCGCTCGAGCAGCGACCAGCGGAGGATCGTGTTCTGATCGCTCCGCGTCCCGCGCCGGAGCACCTCGCTGTTGAAGTACGCGTACAGCTCCGCTCCGCCGCCCTGGAATTCGCCGAGCTGCTGCCAGCCGCGCTCGCTCACGAACGCCGCCGCGAGCCGCAGTCCCGCGGGCCAGCCGCCCGTGCGCGAGTACATGGCGTCGATCGCGTGGTCGGGCAGATCGAGGCCGAACTCGCCGCGCAGAAGCTCGACCGCCTCGGCGCGGGTGAATGCCAGCTCCGCCGCGGAGATATCGAGGACGGACCCCGCCAGGCGCCAGCGCGGGAGGCCGCCGAGCTGCGGTGTCCGCCGCGTGGCCAGCACCAAATGGGCGTTGTCCGGGAGCACGTCGACGAGCTCGTTGCCGAACGACGCGAGCGGAGCGCCGCCGCGAACGCTCGGATGATCGTCGATGAAGAAGATGAGCTCGCCGAGTGGCGCGAGCTCGTCGGCCAGTGCCTCTGCGAGCTGCGCGAGGCGGCGCTCGAGACGGCGACCCCGATCAAGAAAGGTGGTCAGCTGTTCGCCGAACTCCGCCGTATCGCGCCGCAGGGCACCGACCAGATCCGCGAACAGCACGAGCGGATCCTCGTCGCCCCGCTGCAGACTGAGCCAGGCCGTGCGCCGGCCGGACGCGCGAAGGAGGTCGGCGTACTGGGCGAGGACCGTGGTCTTGCCATACCCGGCGGCCGCGTGCACGAGCGTCAGCCGGTGACGCTCCGCGCCTCCCAATCGATCGAGCAGCCGTTGCCGCCTGAGGAGCGGAAGCGGGAGCGACGGGGGCGTGTAGCGGGTGCGATCGGGACCGCGCTGCGTGATGGTCAAAGCGTCGCTAAGGATGCACTCCGACCGCGCGCAAGAGGGTGGCGGTCCCGTAGCCAAGAAGGAAACACCCGGGGATGGTGAGCACCCATGCGCTCACGATCCGGCCGGCGATGCCCCAGCGAACCGCCGAAAGTCGCCGCGTCGACCCCACGCCGAGGATCGCACCCGAGATCGCGTGCGTCGTGGAGATAGGAATGCCGAACCGCGTCGCAATCTCGATGACCGTCGCCGCCGAAGTCTCCGCAGCGAAGCCGCTTACCGGCGTGAGCGCGGTGATGCGCATGCCCATCGTCTTGATGATCCGCCAGCCGCCCGTGGCCGTGCCAAGCCCGATCGCGAGGGCGCAGACGACTTTCACCCACGTGTCGATCACGAACGGTCCCGTATTCCCGTGGAATGCGTAGATGGAGAGCGCGATGATGCCCATCGTCTTCTGCCCGTCGTTGCCGCCGTGGCTGAATGCCATGTATGCGCTCGAGAGGATCTGCGCCCGTCCGAAGAATCGCGTCACCAATCGATAGCTGACGTTTCGCAGACCCCAGTAGAGGGCGAGCATGAACGCGTACCCGAAGATGAACGCCACGAGCGGCGAGTACACGATGCCGAAGGTCGTCAGCTGAAGCCCGGGAAGGATGATGACCCCGAGACCGTGCTGCGAGACCGCCGCACCGATGATCCCGAAGATGAGCGCGTGGCTCGATGAGGTCGGAAGGGCGGCGATGAACGTGATGAGGTCCCATACGATCGCGGCGATGAGTGCCGCGATGACGAGGTCCTGAGTGACGACGGCCTTGTCGACGATGCCTTGACCGACGGTCTTCGCGACCGCTTCACCAGAGAGGGCGCCGACCAGGTTCAGCACGCCGGCCATGAGGATCGCCTGCATCGGCGTGAGCACGCGGGTGGCGATGACCGTGGCCACAGCGTTCGCCGCGTCGTGGAATCCGTTGACGAACTCGAACGCGATGCCGAGAAGCACGACGAGAACCAGTAGAACGGTCGCGTTGTCCAACTAGCTGTGTTTCACCATGATGGTCTCGACAATATTTGCGACGTCCTCGCAGCGGTCGATCGCGACCTCGACCAGCGAGTAGATGTCCTTCCACTTGACGATCTCGATCGCATCGTCGGAACCGGCAAAAAGCTCGGCGACCGCCTCGCGCCAGATCTGATCGCCCTCGTTCTCGAACGTGTGGATCTTGATCCAGTGAGGCTCAAGGTTCTTGAGGCCTTCAAGGTTCTTCAGCATCGAAAGCATCTCGCTCGCCGCGGCCACGAGGATCTTCGCCTGACGTCCAGCCGGCGGGCGGATGCTCTTCACCTTGAACAGCTGCACGAGCTCGGACACGTCGTAGCAGACGTCGGTAACGTCGTCGATCTTGCTTGCGAGACCGACGATGTCTTCGCGGTCGAGCGGCGTGACGAAGGTCTCGTTCAGGTGCCGGACGATCTCGTGATTGAGCTTGTCCCCATGGTGCTCGATCGCGTGGATGTCACGGACCTTGTTCTCGACATCCGTGAAGTCGCCAAAAAGCTTGGCCAGAGCTTCAGCGGCTTCGACGGCATTCTGGGCAGCCTGTTCGAACAGGACGAAGAATTCGCTCTTCTTAGGCAGGAGCGATAGACGCACGGGCGTTCTCCTTTGGCGCCATATCCTGCGGCACCGCCGACAGCTGCGGGAAATTCCTTAGACAAAGCCTGTCTGACGGCGTTTGGCGGCACCCGCCAGTGCCGCCGGAGAGCGGCGCGACGCCCGAATCCTGTCGGTCGCGAATGTCAACGGTCAGTAACGATTCGTCGACGTTCCGGTAGGACGTCGGGCGACCCCCTGGAGAGGCGGTATCCCTCGGCGCGCATAACGACGCGTGGCGCAACTCCGAACACCGCGAGCCCCGCTCCATCTCCGCCGGCGATCGGCACGACGCGCGTGATGGTGCCGCGCTGCCGAGAGAGCGAGCACGTACCGTCGGTTCCGTATTGGACGGCCGGCGGACCGGCGCTCTAATGGCATGAGGTTTGCTCAAGTGCCCCGCAGACGAGTCGCCATAGTGCGAAAGAAAGAGGAAGCACGATGTTGCTCTTCGCGATCGGGATCATGGCAGGCATCGCGCTCGGGATGATCATCGTGGGATTCCTCGCGATCGGCGCGTATGACCGGGGTTACAGCGAAGCCCTCGAGCGCCGCAAGGCGTGG
>JALYLL010000043.1 GCA_030774255.1 Chloroflexota bacterium
AGATCGCCGAGGCGGAGGCGGGTCTCGCTGAGCCCGTCGTGCGCCACGGTCGCCTCGATGCCGAGCGCGATTTCCTGGATGTCCGCGACATGGCGCGCGCGTATGCAGCCGCACTCGGCCTGACCGAAAGCGGCACCTTCAACGTCGGCACGGGCCGAGCGGTGGCGGTCGCGGAAATACTTGAGACTCTGATCGCACTCGCCCGCATCCCCGTGCGCGCGGAGCTCGACCCCTCGCGCGTCCGTGGCGGCGATCCCACCCGGATCGCCCTCGATGCCACGCGTTTTCGGCAAAAGACCGATTGGTCGCCCCGCATTGCGCTTGCCGACTCGCTCCGCGATACGCTCGAACACTGGCGTTCGTCCATCCGCGAGGGAGCACGAGTGTGAACATCGTTTTCGGTACCGACGGCTGGCGCGCTCGCATCGCCGACGAGTACACGTTCGACGCGGTGCGGGTCTGTGCGCAGTCCGTCGCGGAATGGGTCGCCAAGAACGGCGGCGCCGATCGCGGCGTCGTGATCGGCTTCGATCGCCGCTTCGCCTCCGAGCATTTCGCCGCCGCGGCCGCCGAGGTGGTCGCGGCCCACGACGTGAACGTGCACCTCGCCACCGCGGCCGCGCCCACGCAATCCTTCTCGTGGGCGACCATGCGCCGGAAGGCCAAGGCCGGGATCGTGATCACTGCAAGTCACAACCCGTGGACAGACAACGGCTTCAAGGTGAAGGCGGAGACCGGCGCCGCGGCGGGACCGGCGATGCTGAAGGAGCTCGAAGCGATCATCCACCCGCTCCAGGCGCAACCCGAGAAGGTGCGGCGCATCCCCTTCGACGAGGCGAAGAAGAAGGGCCGCATCGAGGAGTTCGACCCGGCGCCCGACTATCTCGCGCACGTCGCCGAGCTGTTCGATCTCGACGCGTTCCGCGGGGCCGGGTACACGGTGGTGTGCGAGACGCTCTTCGGGAGCGCGAGCGGATATTTCCCGAAGCTCATCGGCGGCGGCAAGACGAAGGTCGTCGAGCTCCACGCCGAGCGCAATCCCTACTTCGGCGGCGTGAATCCTGAACCCATTCCGCCGAACATCGACGAGTTCCTGCGGCGCATCCCGGCCGAGCGTGCGAACGTTGGCCTCGCGGTCGATGGCGACGCCGACCGCGCCGGGCTCGCCGACGAGCAGGGCCACTTCGTCACGACGCTCACGCTCTACGCGCTCCTCATGTGGTACCTCTGCGAGGTCCGCGGCCTTCGCCAGCCGGTCGTCAAGACGGTGAACATGACGTCGATGGTCGATCGCCTCGGTGAGCGCTACGGCGTGAAGGTCTACGAGGTCCCGGTCGGGTTCAAGTACATCGGACCGAAGATGCAGGAGACCGGCGCGATGATGGGCGGCGAGGAGTCCGGCGGATTCGGTTTCGCGATGCACCTCCCGGAGCGCGACGGCATCGTGGCGGACCTGTTCTTCCTCGACTTCATGCTGAAGACCAAGAAGAAGCCCTCGGAGCTCATCGCCGAGCTCATGAAGATGGCCGGCCCGTCCTTCTACCTGCGCCGTGACCTCCACTTCAGCGCGGCCGAGTACGCGGCGGTGAAGGAGCGGACCGTGCGGACGCTCCGCGAGGTGGCGCCGGAGAAGCTTGCCGGCAAGGCCGTCGCACGGATCGTGCACCTCGACACGAACGATGGAACGAAGTTCTTTCTCGACGACGGCTCCTGGCTCCTCATCCGGCTGTCCGGGACCGAGCCGCTCGTCCGCGTCTATGCCGAGACGAAAGAAGAACGCGAACTCGCGCCGCTGCTCGACGCCGGCGTGAAGATCGTGAAGGGAGCCTAGCGATGGCGATAGCTGAAAGCCGCGACACGTCGGTCATCGAGACCGTCGAGCGGATCCGCGCGGCGGACCCTGACGACATGCTCAGCCGCATCAAGGACCTGCCCAAGCAGGTTCGCGATGCGTGGGCCATCGCGAGCAAAGCGAGGATCGCTCCCGCCTACAGCGACGTGCGGAACATCGTCGTCGCCGGCATGGGCGGCTCCGCCATCGGCGGCGACCTTGCGGCCGCGCTTCTCGCGGACGAGCTGAAGGTCCCGATGAACGTGCACCGCGATTACGGGCTGCCGGCATACGTCGGCCGCGACTCGCTCGTCATCGTGTCGAGCTATTCGGGCAACACCGAGGAGACCCTGTCGAGCTTCGAGGAGGCACGAAAGCGCGGCGCGAAGGTGCTCGCGCTCACGACCGGCGGGAAGATC
>JALYLL010000044.1 GCA_030774255.1 Chloroflexota bacterium
GCATTGCGGTGGGCGAGGCCGGGGCGCCGGTTGCGAAGCTCGTCGGTTTCCGGCTGACCTCTGTCGAATCCGGAAAGGCGATCTTCGAGCTCGAGGCGGGCCCGCAGCACGCGAACCCCATGGGCACCCTGCACGGCGGGGTGCTCTGCGATGTCGCGGACGCGGCGATGGGTATCGCCTATGCGTCGACGCTCGGAGACGGGGAGAGCTTCACGACCCTCGAGCTGAAGATCAACTTTCTCCGGCCATTCCGGAACGGGACGCTCACCGCCACAGCACGAGTGGTGATGGCCGGACGGACCATCGGTCTCACGGAGTGCGACGTGACGGATCCGGAGGGGCGGCTCATCGCGCGCGCGATGAGCACCTGCATGACGTTACGCGGCGAGTCGAGCGAGGGGCGCTAGCCGGCGGCGTTTCGGCGCCGCCGCAGGACACGGGACTCCTCGGAAACGGGCGCGCGGTCAAGCGCTCGGAACGGCTCGGAAAGCAGGAGCTTGCGCAGCAAGGCGGCCAGTCTCTGTCGCTCGGCCGGACTGAGCGGCGCGATCAATTTCTCTTCGTCCGCGATGTGGTCGACGACCGCTTTGTCCACGAGCCGGCGACCCTTCGCCGTCAGCTCGACAAGCCGACCGCGGCGATCGGTCGGGTCGGGGAGGCGGCGGACGAGGCCCATCCCTTCGAGGCGGTCGAGACGGTTGGTCATGGCGCCGGATGACAGAAGCAGGGAGCAAAAGAGGGTGGTCGGGGTCATGCGGAAGGGCGGACCCGCTCGGCGTAGCGCGGCGAGAACGAGATGCTCGCCCCAGGTCAGGCCGTAGCGCGCGAAGACCCGCGCGAAGCTCGACTGCTGCAGCAGCGCAAGGCGCGTGATCCGCGTGAGGGTGTGGCTCGCTGATGTATCCAAATCGGGCCGCTCCCGGCTCCACTCGGCCACTAGGCGGTCGATCTCGTCCACCCGTGACAGTCTATTTCGACGTCAAGATTCTTGGTGTAGTGTCTTGGTATGAAGTATCTTGATGTCGAGATACTGGACGGTGGGAGCCTATGTTGAGCGCACGTCCGTCCAAGAGACCGCTATTGATCGATGAGACCCGGATCGATGAACGAATGACGCCGCGGGAGCTCGACGTGCTCGCGCGGATGGCGGCCGGGCTGAGTAACCGGGAGATCGCCGCCGATCTCGGGATCGAATACACGACCGTTCGCGGCCACGTGCAATCCGTCCTCGAGAAGCTCGACGCCCGGTCTCGGTTCGACGCGGTCGCTCGCGTCTATCGCGGGGGCTTAGTGCGCGCCTCGGAGATTGACGTCTAGGAGGGGTCGCGGTTCAGGGCTTCTCCCGCGCGGCGGTAATGAGCTCGTCGATCTTGTCTCGGAGCGCGCGGGGGCTGAATGGCTTGGCGATATAGCCCGCGGCGCCGTGCTCGCCGAATCGCGCGACATCGCCTCGCTGGACCGATGCGGTGACGAACATGATCGGAATGTGGTTCAGCGCCGGCCGGGCGTGGACGGCATCGGCGAGCGCGAAGCCACCCATCTCCGGCATGGCGAGGTCCGTCACGATGAGCTCGGGCGCCTCCCGCTCGATCGCCTCGAGGCCCTCCCGGCCGTTCACGTGGAGCTCGATCGTGTGAGCGGTCGACCGCATCGCCACTTCGATCAGCTTCCTGATCTGCTCCTCGTCTTCGCAGAAAACGATCCGTGCCACAGTTTGCTCCTTCGGCCTATGCGGCGAGCGGGGCCGGGGTGGCCGCTTCCAACAACGGTAGCTGCACGTGAAAGACGGATCCGTGCCCGGGTTCGCTGGTGGCCCAGACCCGTCCGCCGCACAGCTGAAGGATCTGCCGCACGATCGGGAGCCCGAGGCCGGTTCCCTGGATGACCCGGGTCTCCGCCGTTTCGACCCGGGAATATCGGTCGAAGATCTTCTCGAGCTGCGCCTCCGGGATCCCCATGCCGTGATCCGTAACGGTGAGCGTGACCGTTCTCTCTTCGCGCTCGGTCCGTAGCTGGACGGCACCGCCGGCGGGCGAGTATTTGATGGCATTGCTCACAAGGTTCGTGACGATCTGGGTGAGTCGGTCGGAGTCGCCGAGGAGGTCGTGCAGGCGTGCATCGAGGTGAAGCTCGATCGGATGGTCGGCCGCGCTCAACCTGAACGGCGCCGCCGCATCGGTGACAATGCGATTCAGGTCCACGGGCTCGGAGTTCAGCGTCATCTTTCCGGACTCCATCCGGTCGAGGTCGAGCATGTCGGTGATGAGGCGGGCCAGGCGGCGCGCATCCTTGTTGATATCGCCGGCATACTCCCGCATTTCCGGCAGCGTCATGTTTTCGTCACGCATCATCTCACTGAATCCCTGAATCCCAGTGAGCGGTGTGCGGAACTCGTGACTGACGATCGAAACGAACTCGCTTCGGAGCTTGCTCAGCTGCTCGATCTCGCGATAGGTCTTGCGCGCGGCGAGCTGAGATCGCGCGAGTATTCGCCAGAGCAAGAAGAGAAACACGAAGCCGACCACAAAGACGGCCGGTGCGAGGATGAGCGTCAACTCTGCTGTTCCCCGCAATGCCGCGAACGCCGCGATGTTCGCCGCTTCAGCGTCGTCCGAGGCCGCCGTCAGTATCGCGTGCATCTTCTCGATGATCGGGTCTGAGAGTTGAACGTCAATGCGCCGTGCCTCCACCGGATCGCCGGCGGCTATCGCAGCGGTGAACTGCTTCGTCGCTCCGAGGTGCCGTTCGTGAAGCGCGAGGATGTCGACCGCCAGTCGAGCATCCGTCTCATCGCCTAGCGCGGCTGCTTCATTGACCGCGACGATGACGGCCTCATTCGCCAGGTCCAATGCGACAAGATGTGCCGCCGTAGGTTCGAGGTGATATTCGAGCTCGATCGTTTCCGCCGTCTGCATCGCTCCGGTCGCGCGCACGTACGCCTCCTGTACGGCCTCGACGTGCTCAGCTCGGTTCACCTGCTCTCGGGCGGTGAACGCGGCGAAGATCGAGAACGCCGCGAAGCAGAGGCCGACCGCGGCCAGGCCGACGGTCGCCGCCGTGGCTGCTCGGGCCGAGCGCGCACGGGAGGGATGGGCTGGCTGCGGCTGCGTCTCCATCTATGCGGCCAGCGGGGTCGAGGCAGCGGCCTCGAGCAGCGGAAGCTGCACGTGAAAGACCGAACCCTGGCCCGACTCGCTCGTCGCCCAGACCTTTCCCCTTGAGAGCTGAAGGATCTGCCGCACGATCGGAAGGCCGAGGCCGGTTCCCTGGATGACGCGGGTCTCGGCCGTCTCGATCCGGGAGTACCGGTCGAAGATCTTCTCGAGCTGCTCCGTGGGTATCCCTATCCCGTGATCCCGAACCGTGAATGTGAGGCTCCGTCCGGCGCTTCTGGTCTGTAGCTCGACGGCGCCGCCCTTTGGTGAGTACTTGATCGCGTTGCTCAGAAGGTTCGTCACGACCTGGGTGAGCCGGTCGGCGTCCCCAATGAGCACCGGCAGTGACGGATCGAGGTCGAGCTCGATCGGATGCTCCGCCGCGCTCAGGCGGAACTGCGCCGCCGCGTCGACGACGATGCGATTGAGGTCCACGGGCTCGGAGCTCAGCGTCATCCGGCCCGACTCCATCCGGTCGAGATCGAGCATGTCGGTAATGAGCCGGGCAAGGCGACGGGCATCTTTGTTGATGTCGCCGGCGTACTCCCGGGTCTGGGCGGGCGTGAGGTCCTCGTCGCGCATGAGCTCGCTGAAGCCCTGGATCCCGGTGAGCGGCGTGCGAAACTCGTGACTCACGATCGACACGAATTCGCTCCGCAGCTTGCTGAGCTGTTCGATCTGGCGATAGGTCTCGCGGGTCGCCCGGTGTGACTGCTCGAGAATTCGCCAGAGCCCGAGCAGAAGCGCGAATCCGATCGCGAAAATGACGGGTGATTCGACCAGGAGCCATCGCGCCGTGGTCCGCACCTCACCGAAGGCCGCGAGCGCGCCGTTCGCGCGCGTCTCCGCCGCCTCCTCGATCCGGGCATGCATCAGGTTGAAGATGGGGTCAGCCTCGAGGAGCTCGACCTGAAGCGCGTGCGCGGTGTCGCCACGGGCTACTGCGTCGATCAATCGGGCGGACGCCACGACGTACTGATCGTGAGCCGCCATTACCTCCTTCGCGAGTTGAGAGTCGGCGTCGCTACCGTGGACCTCGATGTCGTTGATCGCGTCGATCATTTCGTTCGATGCAGCAGACATCGCTGCCAGACGCTGGGCGGTGGGGACGAGGATGTATTCGACCGCCGACGAATCCTCCGCCTCGATCGCCAGGATCGCGCGGTCATAGCGGACGTGCAGAGCCTCCTCGCGCTCCGCTCGAGCGACCTGGGTCTGCATTGTGTAGGCACCGACGATCGAAAATGCCGCGAGACAGAGGACGACTCCCGCGAGGCCCAGCGAGGCCGCGCGCGTCGCGATCCGCGACGTTTCCCGGGGAATGTGATCGGCCTGTGGCTCTGCGAATGTCACGCCGTTCACCGTGCGGCGAACCCTCCTGAGGGTCATGACGGTCCCGTCACCGCACTCATCTTTGGGACCGAAAACGTGTATCCGCGACGACAATGGAACGCGGTGGACACGCCCAGGGCTGCTGAAGTGCGATTCAGCCGTGACCGTAACCATCGGGCACCGGACGCAGTTCTCAACATCGTGAGGGGCTTGCTCGTCGCGCTCGTGCTTATCGCGGGCTCCGTTGTCGGCGCCCCGCCGGCCGCGGCGTCTCCGCCGACCGCGCCGTTCGCCGCCGTCTGCAGCGG
>JALYLL010000045.1 GCA_030774255.1 Chloroflexota bacterium
CAGCACTACTTCAACAACGACGTTTGGCAAGCGTATGAATCGTTCGCGGTCATCGAGGTTCTCTTCTCCGTGCAGGACGACGAGATGCTCACGGTCATTGCCGACGAAATGTCGGTGCCACCCCACGTTCACTTTGAGGAGAACCTTTGTCGACGGATAAACGAAAGAAAGAAGCGTCTTGCGATCGCCAAAGCGCTCAGGATTCGTTCTAAGGGATGTGACCTTCTCCAGCTAGCTGACTTGCTGGTGGGTGCCGTCGCATACGACTACAAGATCAGCCTGGGGACCCTACCGGCACCGCCTAGTGCCGCGAAGCTCGAGATGCTGAAGTTGGTCAAGAACGGCTGCGGGGCGACCGATTTCATGTCAGGCTACCGGGCATCGACGAGTGCTGGCCGGAAGGTCCGGGTTAGGGTCTTCAATGCCAAACAGGCGCCAGAAAAGAAGATCGCAGGCCATGGCCCCTCCGGGGCGACGCCTGCGACGCCAACAACTGTAGGAAGCACAGCAGCGGCCGTCAATGTGACCCCTGACGTGCTCCACGAGCCTCCCAGCTCCCTTGAGGAGCTGGTCGACGACGACGCCGATGTCGCCAAGCCGGACAAGGGGCAGCCCTCCGGGGGCCGCTAAGCGCGACCAGTCAGGACGTGCTCCCGGGCGACTTCATCGCGGCCATGCGATGAACCCGTGCCCGTGCGGTTTCTGGGGCGACGCGGAGCGCGAATGCACCTGCCTCCCCGACCAGATCGAGCGCTATCGCGGCAAGCTATCGGGTCCCGTGCTCGATCGCATCGACCTCCGCGCTCACGTTCCGCGCGTCCCCTTCGAGCGCCTGCGCGATGAGGGCCGCGAGCCTTCCGCGGACGTGCGCGATCGCGTCCTCGCGGCACGCCAGCGGATGCGCGCGCGTCTCGCCGCGACCGGTGGTCGCGTGAACGCCGACCTCACGGTGGCCGAGGTGAAACGCTTCTGCTCCGTCGACTCCGAGACTGAAAGCCTCCTTGCCGAGGCGGTCCAGGCGCGGCGGCTCTCCGCGCGCGGATACCACCGTGTGTTGCGCGTCGCTCGGACGGCCGCGGATCTGGCCGGAAGCGAAGGCGTGCGGACCGAGGACGTGGCGTTCGCGCTGCTCCTTCGCTCAGACCCGTGATCGGGATCGGTCCGGGCGATCGGCGGTATCCCGCGCAGCTCCTCGACGTTCGCTGTCCGCCGGATCCGCTATGGGTGGACGGCGATCCGGTCGCCTTCGCGACCCGCGCCGTCAGCATCGTCGGGACGCGTCGCATGACGCCATACGGCGCGCGAGTCGCTCGGGAGCTCGCATCCGCCTGTGCCGAGGCGGGGATCGTTGTCGTCTCGGGCCTCGCCCAGGGCATCGACAGCGCGTCGCACGAGGGTGCGCTCGACGCGCACGGACGGACCGTGGCGGTGCTCGGAGCAGGGATCGCGTCATACCTCGCGGAGGCGCGCGGCCGGCGACGCAGGCTCGCTCACGCGATCCGCACGAGCGGAGCGCTGATCTCGGAGTTCCCTCCGGACGCGCCGCCGCAGAAGTGGACCTTCGCGCAGCGCAACACGACGATCGCGGCGCTCGGCGAGATGACCCTCGTTGTCGAAGCGCCACTCGATTCAGGCGCGCTCATAACGGCCGATGAAGCGCGCCGGCTCCACCGACCTGTTTACGCCGTGCCCGGTCCCGTTGGCGCCGCAGCGTCCGCTGGCACGAACGCGCTGATCGCGAACGGCAGAGCGCATCTATTGACCGGGACCGAGATGCTTCTCGCCGCGTTCGGGCTCCCCCCAGCGCCGCATCCGACGGACGCGCGCGACGACGAGGCCCGCATCCTTGACGCGCTCGCCGCGGCGCCGGCTGATCCCGACACGCTCGCGCGCCAGCTGGGGATGCGAACAGAGCGGTTGACTGCGGTGATCGCACGCCTTGTGGTGCGCGGTCGAATCGACTCGGCCGCGGACGGCCGCCTCATGCGCCGGTGAACCTGTCCGCTACCGGTGCTGGTCGCGCCCCGACCGGACGCTCAGGATCGCGCCTGCCGCTCCCCAGACGGCGCCTGCGACGCATCCCAGCGCTATCCCGACCGGAATGTTGAGCAGCGACTTGTCAAAGAGCACGAACGACAAACCTCCGGCAAAGCCGCTCAGGACACCCGCAATCGCGCTCGCGAGCACGCCGCTCGTGACGCGCCCGGAGCGCCTCCCACCGCGATAGCCCGTGATCGCGTACCCGACGAGCGGGATAAGAACGGAGACTGCCAGGAGCGGCACCTCCGGCACCCACGAGAACGCGGGCGTAAGGCCGACGACTGCGAGCACCACCACGAAGGCCGACAGCACGATCCCCGCGTAGATCCCAAGAGCGACCGTGCTCGTCCGCCTCTAGCGCGCGGGCATGATACGGATGATCTGGTCGCCGCTCCCGGTGCTCGTCGTCACGAGCAGCGAACCATCGGGCGCCGCCGTCACCGCACGCAGGCGACCGTATTTCTGGTCGAGAAGAACTTCGTGCTGGATCGCGTGCGCGTCGTCGACCGTAAACCGGCGGAGGTCCTGCTCCTTGAGGGTCGTGACGACGAGCGAGTCAGACCATGCGCCCCAATCCGGACCCGAAAGGAACGCAGCGCCCGCGACCGCGATCGTCGCGGCACCGGAGCTCCAGACCGGATCCACGAAGCCGCGGCTCGAGCCGTTCGGCCCGACCACGGTGGGCCAGCCGAAGTTCGCGCCGGCGGAGACCTCATCGATCTCGTCCTGCATCTGGTCTCCTGCGTCGACGACGAAGCAGCTGCCGGTCTTTGGATCGAACGCGAGGCCGCCGGGATTGCGTAGCCCCAGCGCGTAGACCGCTGAAGGGGCGGATTGTCCTTTGAGGGTGGGGTTGTCACCCGGGACGGAGCCATCCGCGTTGATCCTGAGCACCTTCCCGTTGAGTGATGTCGCATCCTGGGCGCGGGCCGGCACGCCGCCGTCGCCGGTGGCGATCCAGAGCTTGCCATCGGGCCCGAAATGCATGCGACACCCGTCGTGCAGCCCGCTGGCGACGATCCCAGCACGCAGGATGGTGGTGTCGACCGCGAGAGCGCTCGCGGACGCGCGATAGCGAAGCACTTCGTTGCGCCACTCGCCCTGGTCGAGGCGCGATGCGCAAACGTAGATGAACTCGTTGCGCGGGAAATCCGGATCGAGCGCCAGACCGAGAAGACCGGCCTCGCCCATCGCCCTCACTCCGGAGACCTGCGCCGAGGTGATCCGCTTCGCCATCGGTGCCGTGCTCTCGAACACGCTGATCGTGCCGGGCCGCTCCGTGACGAACATGCGTCCGTCCGGCGCGACCGCGACCTCCCACGGGACGACGAGCCCGGACTGGATCACGGTCTCGGTGATCGCGGGGCCTGACGCGGATGGACGCGTCGACGGCGCGGCGATCCCGCCACCGGGGGCGCAGCCCACCGCAAGGGACGCGAGGACCACCCCGACCGCAAGATCGCGACCACCCACCGCGGCCCATTCTCCACCTCGCCGTGCCAAACTCGGGCGGTGCCCCCGTCTCTGATACGGATCCTCGACGCGCGCGGCGCGACACGAGTCGCGCTCTCCCCCGATGCGGGGACCCTCTACTTCGTCAGCGACCTTACCGGCACGGTGCAGCTGTGGAGCGTGCCGGTCACGGCGGCGTCCCGCTGCGTCTCTCGTACGAGGCTGATCGTGTCGGCGCGTACACCGTCTCGCCTGACGGCACACAGATCGCGTGCGGCGCCGACGAAGGCGGCGATGAGCGGTGGGCGCTCTGGGTGATGAAAGCCGACGGGACCCAGGCGCGCCGCGTTTCGACGCGCGCCGATCGGATCCACCACGTCATCGACTGGATGCCTGACGGCCGTGGCGTCCTCGTGTTCGCCAATCTCAGAGACGAGCGGTTCTTCGATCTTTATGAATTCCCCACCGACGGTGGTACGCCGAAACTGCGCTTCCGTCATGACGGCACCGGGTTCGGAGCGGCCGTGCTCGCTGACGGTCGGATCGTCGTCACCACGAACCGCGCGCGCGGCGATCAGAACCACCTCTCGCTCGTCGAGCTCGATGGTTCGGTCGAGCTGCTGACCCCGCCGGCGCCGATGGCGATGCATCAGTCGGCGCACGCGTTCGAGGATGGGATCCTTGTGCTCTCCGACCGCGGCCGGGACTTCCCGGCGATAGCGCGCCTTGACCTGGATGGGTCGTTCCGCTTCGTCGTCGCCCCGGACCGCGTCGTCGACGACCTCGCCGTCGCCGGCGCGCAGGTCGCCTACGCGATGAACGTCGACGGGCGCTCCGAGGTGCGGCTCCTGTCTGGCGGAAAGGACACACCGATCGCGGGTCTCCCCTCCGGTGATCTCGCGACCGATCTCATTGGCAACAGCCTCGCGATCGCGCCAGATGGGACGGTCGCGGTGGCCTGGGCCCGGTTCGACGCGCCGTCCGCCGTCTACGTGGCCCCGCCTGGCCGCGAAGCGAAGCTCGCGGTCGCGCCGCAGATGGCCGGGCTTTCACCCGAGGGCCTTCCGGACGACGAGCTTGTCTCATGGAAGTCCTTCGACGGACGGACGATCCCGGGATTCCTGTTGCGCCCGCGCGGCGCGCCGAAGGCCCCACGCCCGACCGTGGTCCAGGTTCACGGCGGACCCGAGGGACAGGCACGGCCGCTCTGGAATCCACTCACCGTGGCACTGGTCGCCGCGGGATTCAACGTGCTCCAGCCGAACGTTCGCGGTTCGAGCGGCTACGGCCGCGCGTACCTGTCGCTCGACGACGTGCGCCTCCGTATGGACTCGGTCAGGGACCTCGACGCCGCCGCGTCGTGGCTGGCGGCATCAGGCGTGGCGCCCGCCGATCGCATCGGCGTCATCGGCGGGTCGTACGGCGGATTCATGACCCTCGCGGCGATCACGTTCTGCGCGGACCGAAAGTGGGCCGCGGCGGTCGA
>JALYLL010000046.1 GCA_030774255.1 Chloroflexota bacterium
AAGGACATGGCGAACCGCGAGGCGCAGGACATGTACATCGACGAATGCCAGCGCATGTACGACGACTTGAACGAGCGCTACGTGCGCGCGCGCCTGCCGAAGCTCTCGCGCGACGAGGCCGAGAAGGCGTTCGCACGGATCAAAGCCGGCGAGACGGTCGACGGCGTCCGGCCGGAAGACCTGCTGCGGCTTCCGGATCGTCGCTTCTTCCGCCGGCGCGGGGAGTACGCGTATCAAATGGTCGGCATACGAGGCGAGACCTTCACGGACGTGGAGCAGTACATCGCGCATGTGCTGGCGAATCTGCCCGATGCGTACCGCGCGTCGATCGACGTGAAGCACTGGGCCGATCTACAGCGCAAGGTCAGCCGCGGCGAGATGCCCCTCAAGGAAGCCGTCAACTCGATGCCCCGACTCGCGCGTATGGGGGGCGGCTGCCCATGCGCGAAGTCGGTCCGCTGGATCCAGGAGTCCGCTGCTAACTAGCGCGTCGACGGGAGGCCGAACGTAAAGTTCACACACACGGCGATGGTCGCGGCGCCGAAAGACAAAGTCTGGGCACGGATCATGGATATCCCCGCGGCCGCGCGGTGCGTGCCGGGTGTCGCGTCCGTTCGCCCGAACGGCAAGGACCGATATCAGGGGACCCTCGCGGTACAGATCGGACCGGTGCGTCTCGTGCTCGACGGCGACTTCGCGGTCACGGCACGCGACGAGGCTGCAGGCACCGCATCGATCCGCGCCGACGCGAAAGACTCGCGCGTCGGTGGCGCGATCCGCGCCACTTTGGATCTGGCGCTCGCGGAGAAAGACGCCGAAACGCAGCTGCGTATCGGGACGGATCTGACAGTCATGGGCCGGCTCGGCGAGTTCGGCCAAGCCTCGATAAAGCGAAAGGCCGATCAGCTGATCCAGGATTTCGCCGAGTGTCTCGCACGTCAGGTGACGATGCGCTGACGCGGTGATCGCAATGCCCAACCGTCAAGGTGGGCCACGCTCGCTTGGCACGCGCTATGCCTATACGAACCTGCATGAACGGCGCTGAAGGACTCACTGGAAGCTGCACGGCCTGCGGGACGAAGCTCGATCGCGCTCTCGTGCGCGAGGTCCGGCATTACGAGGAAACGCGCCTCCTCGAAGTGACCTGCGGCGGATGCGAGCGCCAGTTCCTTGCGATCCAGATCGAAGCGGCCGCGACCGATGCGCTTAAGGTCGAAGACGTCGCGGAAGCGGCGGAGCGGCTCACGTGGGCGCGGTCACTGTCGGACCTCTTCGCACCCGGCGACCTCGATCTTCCGGACGCCGCCTAACTCAGCCGGGCCGCGCGGGACGATCCGACCGCGAGGCAATGGCGCGCTCGAGCGCGCCCTCGAGGTACACCGGCTCGACCCCACTCGCCCAGTACGCGAGCGCTTCGCGATTCGGCTGCGTCGTCTCGATCGGACTCCGTCGCACCACGCCGCGACCGCCGACCGGCGCGAACTCGAGCCAGCCTTCCCAGACCGTACGCCCTCTCCGTTGCCGGCCCATCGCTCGCGCGGTGTAGACGTGACCATCGGCGTCCGGGATTTCGCTCGCGAATTCGTGAATGAGCTCTTCCATGTCTTCCATAGTCGCGGAACCTGTGCCAGTTACGGCCCCGTTACGGGAGCGGCGGAGGTCTACCCTTGGGGACACCAAACGCGGGGAGGAAGACATGGCAGGAAACATCGTCCATTTCGAGATCAACGCGAAGGACGCGAATCGGGCGAAGCGCTTCTACAGCTCGCTCTTCGGATGGAAGTACAAGGACTCAGAAATACCGGGGATCGAGTACTACGTGATCGATGGCGCGGATCCGGGCGGCGCCATCAACCCGACGCAGTCGGAACCGGGTCCGGTCGTCTACTTCGACACGGACGACATCGACGCTTCGATCGCGAAAGTCCGCGACCTCGGCGGGAAATCCGACGACAAGATGGCCATTCCCAGCCAGGGCTGGTTCGCGGCGTGCGTCGACACCGAGGGCAACAAGTTCTCGCTCTTCCAGAACGATCCGAGCGTGACCATGGAGACCGAACAGCAGACCGCACGCGCCTAGAAGCCGGTTTGGGGCCGTCTCGACCAGCACGCGCTGGCTAGCGATACTCCCGCGGTGACCCCGACGGACGAAGCTGCCAGGGAAGCCGAGGAGAGCCGCGAGAGCTATCGCGAATGGCTGAGCGGCCCCGAGTCGTTCTTGGCCGCGGTCTCGCGTCACGAGCTTCCGATCGGTCATTCCCTCCGCTTCGGGGTGAAGGGCGACGTCGAGCTGGCCGAGGCGGGCTCCGCGGTCACCATCGCGGCGACCGACGACGGCTTCCGCGTCGACGGGTTCAAGCGTGGACCCGGGATCGTGCGGCTTGGGCGGTACCGATTGCGGCTTTCGCATCAGAACGCTCCGGCCGTCGTGATCATCGATCCCGATGCCAAACGCCAGCACATGACCCCGCACTGGTTTCCGTACTCGCCGACCTTTCGATTCATCCTGGGGCTCGGACCGGATCCGGAGAAGATCGCGCTTGAGTCGACTCGAGAGCGGGATCGCATCGCGGAACGCGTCGGATGGTTCACGTTCTCGCTCGAGGGTCGCGAGTGCCGCGTCGCAGCGACCCGTCTTCTCGAGCCCGGTGTTCCCGAGGATTCGCTCCAGATCTTCTTCAAGGATCGGACGAACGGCCGCGAGTCGTACCAGATGGGCCGCTACCTCGACCTCGACGCGCTCGACGACGGCGGATATCTCGTCGACTTCAACCGTGCGTACAACCCCGCGTGCGCGTTCTCGCCGCACTACAACTGCCCCGTGCCCCCGCCCGAGAATCGGCTTCTGGTCGCCATTCGAGCGGGCGAGATGACGCCGGAGTCCTAGGTGGCACGCAGCCTGCGGCCTTCTCCCGCGGAGGTCGTGATGGAAACAAGATCTGACGAGGTCCAAGAGGTCAAGGTCCCCAGCGAGCACGTCGCCGTCGTGGCGATGTTTGCGGATCGCGAAACGGCCGAGTCGGCGGTCGACGCACTCCTCGAGCGCGGTTTCACCGACGACCAGATCTCGCTCGTCGCACGCGGGGCTGCCACCGACGACAACGGAAAATTCGTCCCAGGCGGTCTCATGGTCACGGTGAGCGCGACAGGTCGTGAGGACGAGGCCGAACGGCTGCTGCGGGAGCACAAGGCGCGCGAGGTCACGATGAACCGCATCGGCGCGACAGGCACTGTCGGCGAAGAGACCTAGCTAGAACGGCCCTCGCCCGCTCGCTCGGGAGACGTGTGTCCGCTCTCTGAGGCAACTGCGGCAGTCTTTTCCTCAGAACCTTGCGGATACATCGTCTTCTGGCATCGCCGCTCCTCGCGGTCGCCTTCACGGTGTCCTTCCTTGGGACGCCGGCGTTGGCCGATGGCCCGACGTCCACACCATCCGCGACTCCATCGCCTTCCCCGACGCCCGCGGCCTCGCCATCAGCTGGTCCCTCGATCGCGCCGTCGCCGTCTCCGTCCGACACCACAGCCGCGGCGAGCGCCGCGCCCACCGCGTCAGCAACACCGAACCCGACGGCCGATCCGGAAGCTGCGCGCGCGGAGGCCGAAGCAGCCCGCGAGCGGGACGCCACTTTGCTCATGAATGCGCGATCGCTGGCGCAGGTGATCGAAGCGCAGGCGAGAGTCGCTCAGGACGAGCTCGCCGGCCTCGACCCGCAGATCGCGCAGGTCGCGAAGGACCTCGACGTCGTGAACGCCGATATCGCCGCCCTGCGGGCCAAGTCGGATGCCCGCCGCACGCTCCACGACCGACTCGAGCGGGAGGCCTTCCGCCTCGCGGCCATGCCCGCCGACAAGCTGCCGACGGACCTCAGCGCGGCGCAGAGTGAGGCGCTCGACGATCTCCTCTCGCTGCAGAGCGGATTGCTCGCCGCCCAAACGAAGCTCACCGAGCGCGCCGATCTCCTCGCCACGTTGAAGGGTTCGGTCGGCGCGAAGCAGGCGCAGCTCGCACGATTGCGCGATCGAGCGCGCTCGCTCGCGGCCACGGCGGCGGCCGGCGACACCGAGGCGAAAGCCGCGCAGGTCGCCGTCCTCACCGCGCTCGCGCAGGACGCCACCAACGCGCAGACCGCGCTCGCTCAGCTCGTCGCGTCGGCGATGGTCCGCGACGGTGAGGGCGGCGCATGGTCACTGCCGCTTCGTGGTCTGCTGACGCAGGCGTTCGGCCCCACGTCGTTCGAGCTCGAGCCCCCCGGGACATACGGCGGCGTCGCGTACGCGCATTTCCACGCGGCGATCGACATCGCGGCTTCGCTCGGGACGCCGGTGACCGCCGCGAGCGAAGGGGTGGTCGCGTTCATCGGTCACTTGCCCGACGGCGCGATGATCGTGCTGCTCGCGCATCCCGGCGGCTACGTGTCGGAGTACGCACACCTCGACGACACCTTCGCGCTGCCGCCCGTGAAGACGGGACAGGTCGTGAAGGCCGGTCAGGTGATCGGCTTCATCGGCCTCACCGGGATCACGACTGGTGCGCACCTGCACTTCGCGGTGTTGAAGGACGGCGCGCCGACGGACCCGCTCTCGCTCCTGTCCACGCACTGACAAGAAGGGCCGCCGCCCAGGGTATGGGCCCCAGGACGACGGCCACTCGTCTGTGGTGAGTCCGCTACTTGATGATCCGAAGGCGAAGACCGTGGGGGTCGACGACGCTCGCACCCGCGGCGAGCGGGAGCGCGACGACGGACGTAACGGTCGCGTCGCGACCACTGTCTTTCACGGTCAGGATTGCGAACCCTCCGACGTCGCCGACCGCGTTGTCGAGGCCTTTGATGTTGCTCGTGACCGGAGTTTTGCCTCGCAAGGCGACGAACACGATCGATTCATCGGGGGAGAGCGCCATGATGTCGGGCGCTGGATCGCGCCCCGCAAGCGGGCCCGAAGCGAGGCTCATCGTTCGGGCGTCGCCGGCCTGGTCGACGATGTCGAGCGTATTCGCGAAGCGGTCCGCGAGCCAGAGGTACTGACCGACCAGGATCACGCTGTGCGACTCGAC
>JALYLL010000047.1 GCA_030774255.1 Chloroflexota bacterium
CGGCCGAGTTCAGATCGATCGCGGCGGCCGGCGGATCGAATACCCCGGCTGCGCGGAGGCCGAGGACCGCGAGCACGATCGCGCCTATAACAAACCCGCCGATGACGAGCTGATTGGAGATTCCGCCTGACGAGCGCCGCTTCTGCGGCTGGCGCTGCCGCTGACGCTTCTGTTTCTCGCGCCGTTCGCGGCGTAGCTCGGTGGCCATACACAACCACAATACCGACCTAAACTGACCTCGTATTGAGCGTGCGTCTGCGCTTCGCGCCTTCCCCCACCGGCGCCCTCCACATCGGGAGCGTGCGCACGATCCTCTACAACTACCTCTTCGCGCGGCAGCGCGAAGGGATCCTGATCCTGCGCGTCGAGGACACCGATCAGGACCGTCTGGTCGCAGGCGCGATCGACTCGATTTACGACGGATTGCATTGGCTCGGCATCAGCTGGAGCGAAGGACCTCAGGAAGGCGGCCCCTACGCGCCATACGTGCAGTCGGAGCGCCTTCCGCTCTATCAACAGCGCGCCCAGGAGCTCATCGACAAAGGCGCCGCTTACTACTGCTTCTGCTCGAAGGAGCGGCTCGCCGCCCTCCGCGCGGAGCAGGAAGCGCACAAGGAGCCCACCCGCTACGACCGGCACTGCCGCAACATCCCACCCGACGAGGCGGCGGAGCGCGCGAAGACGGAGCCGCACGTCATCCGACTGAAGGCGCCGGATGAGGGAACGCTCGCGATTGATGACCTCGTCCACGGTCACATCGAATGGCAAGCCGAAACCATCGAGGACCAGGTCCTGCTCAAATCGGATGGCTTCCCCACCTACCACCTCGCGGTCGTCATCGACGATCACGTCATGGAGATCTCGCACATCATGCGAGGCGACGAGTGGGTGGCGTCGGTCCCGAAGCACCTCCTTATCTATGGCGCCTTCGCTTGGGACGTGCCGCCGATGGCCCACGTCCCGTCCGTCCTCGGACCCGACGGCAAGAAGCTCAGCAAGCGTCACGGCTCGACCGCCGTGTCGCAGTTCCGCGAGGACGGCTATCTCCCGGAAGCGCTGATCAACTACCTCGCGCTCGTCGGCTGGTCGCCCGGGACGGAGGACGAGGTCTTCTCGATGGACGACCTGATCCGCGTGTGGAACATCGAGCAGGTCCAGAGCGCGGGCGGCAAGTGGGACAAAGAGCGCCTCGACTTCTTCAACGGCGTCTGGATCCGGAAGCTGTCCGTCGATGAGCTCGTCCGACGGCTCGAGCCATTCGTTCCGGCGGAGTGGGACCGCACGATCCTCACGAGGATCGCCCCCTATATCCAGGAGAGGATGAAGACGCTCAAGGACGCCAAGGACCAGATCCGGTTCCTGTTCACCGACGACATCGGCTACGAGTCGAAGCTGCTGATCCCGAAGAAGAGCGACCGGGTCTCGACCGCCGAGGCGCTCGTGCGCGCGCGCGCCATTCTCACTGAGCTCCAGCCCTTTACCGCCGCGGTAATCAAGCCCGCGCTCGAGGGCCTGGCGGATCAGCTCGGCTGGTCGAGGAGAGATTTGAACGGCGCGATCCGCATCGCGATCACCGGACGCGATGTCGGGCCTCCGCTGTACGAATCGATCGAGGTCCTCGGCAAAGAGAAGAGCCTCAAACGGATCGAGATGGCGCAGGAACTTCTCGCCGGGGTTCGCGCCTGATGTCGCTCGCTCGTCGCGTCGGCCTGGGGTTCGCGTCGCGCGGCAAGGTCTCCGACGCCGTCGGGTGGGCCGAGCGCGCGCGCGCCGCGGGGCTCGAGTCGGTCTGGTTCCACGACAGCTACTTCGAGCGCGATGCAGTCACCTACGCGAGCGCGGTCGCCTCACAGGTCGAGGAGATCGGCATCGGCCTCGGCGCGCTCAACCCGTTCACGCGGCATCCCGTGCTCATCGCGATGACGGTGAGCTCGCTCGACGAGATGGCGCCGTCGCGCATTCGCCTCGGCCTGGGCTCCGCGCTGCCGCTCCGGCTGGGGCAGATGGGCATCCCCTACTCGCCGGATGAAGCGGCCACGAGGACGACCGCGACGATCGACACACTTCACCAGCTCTGGGCCGGCGAGCGCATCCCCGCCGGAAAGCAGGGGCTGCCGCCGATCCAGCCGATGTTCCCGCCGGTGCACCGCGTACCTATCTACATCGCGGGCTACCGCTCGCCGATGATGGTCGTGGCGGGGCAGAAGGGCGACGGCTACCTCGCGCGCCCGGCCGAGTCGATCCCGGGCCTCCGCAAGCTGCTCCGCGTAATGGAGCGCGCCGCGCGCGAAGCCGGCCGCGACCCCGAGGCGATCGACGTCGCGGGCTATCTCCTCACGTTCATCGACGAGACGCGGCGCGACGCGCTGAACCGCGCGAAGCGCGACCCCTTCGTCATCTACATGATGTCGATCCTCTCGGACGTGACCTTGAAGCGAGCGGGGTTCGAGCCCGAGAACCGCGACCGCATCGCCGCGAAGTGGCGCGCCGAGGACTACACCGGGGCCGGCGCCTTGATCGCCGACGAGCTGCTCGACGCGTACATCCTTTGCGGGACGCGTCGCGAAGTCGCCGAGCGCGCGCACGCATACCACGAGGCCGGAATGGAGCTGCCGCTTCTGCAGCCGGTCGTGCAGGAGGAGGCGCAGGTGCAGGCGCTCCTCGAGGCTGCTGTGCTCTACGGATCCGCGGAGGTCGGCTCGGCCGCGCGAGTCGCGCTCGCGGAGCAGCGCAAGACGTTCGCGCAACGGACCCGCGATCAGCTTGGCGCGCTATGGGAGATCGCGCGACCGTTCTCGTTCACCGCATCGACCGTTCCCGTCGCGGCTGGCGGCGCGCTCGCCGCGGTCGCGGGCGCGTTCGATCCGGGTCTCTTCCTCGCCGCGCTCGTCGGCGCGGTCGCGCTGCACGTCGGCACGAACGTGACGAACGAGATCTACGACGTGCGAAAGGGCGTCGACACGATCGTCTCGCCACGCGCGAGCCACGCGATCGTGAAGGGCCGCATCACCGAGAGCGCCGCGTACCGCTTCGCGATCGCGGCGTTCGGCGTCGCGGTGCTCATGGGCATCATCCTCACCGCCGCGCGCGGCTGGCCCATCGTCGCGCTCGGGATCGCCGGCCTGGTCGGCGGCTACACGTACACGGCGCCGCCGTTCCACTACAAGTTCGGTCCGGTCGGGATCCCGCTCGTGTTCCTGTTGATGGGGCCGCTCATGGTGATCGGGTCGTTCTATGCCGTGAGCGGCCTGTTCGACCTGCGCGCCGTCGCCGCCAGCATCCCGGTCGGCCTCCTCGTCGCGGCGATCCTCCACGGCAACGAGTGGCGGGACATCAGCGAGGACGCGCGGGCCGGCGCCAAGACGTTCTCGGTGCAGGCCGGGCGAGCTGCCGCGCACTGGCTCTACGTCGCGCTCGTCGTCGGCGCGTATCTCGCCCTGTCCGCCGCCGTCGTATTCGGACTGCTCCCGACCTGGACCCTGCTCGCAATGCTTTCGCTGCCGCTCCTCGTCCGGCAGATCCGCTCGTCCGAGCTCGGCGCCACTGGACAACAGCGCGCGATCGCGATGATCGACCTCGAAACGGCCCAGCTCCACGCCGCGTTCGGGTATCTCCTCGTCGTCGGGTTGGTCATCGCCGCCCTTCTCGCCCGCTGATCTCGTGAAGCTCCTCGCGCTGGGTATCGGCGCGGCGTTCGCGGCGTTCGGTCTCACCTTCCGCGGGCCTCGCGCGCGCTTCTGGGATCGCATGACCGCGACCGGCCTCGTGCTCGGCGGCCTCGCCCTCGCGACCGACCGTGATGCGCGGCGCGTCCGCATTGGACCCGGAGAGGTCGCGCTCGGCCTCGCGACCGCGGCGGGGCTGTACGGCATCTTTCGCGTCGGCGACACGGTCGCGCGCGAGGTCATGCCGCGCGGCGGCGAGGAGATCGGCGACATCTACGCGCTGCGTTCGCTTCGGCCGAAGGAGGAGCTCGCCGCGCGCCTCGGTCTCATCATCGGTCCGGCGGAGGAGCTCTTCTGGCGCGGCTTCGTGCAGGGCCGCGCCGGTT
>JALYLL010000048.1 GCA_030774255.1 Chloroflexota bacterium
CCGCCTCGTCGCGGCTGCACATCACGACGCGCGCGCCCTCGCGCGCGAACTCCTCGGCCACCGCGCGTCCGAGTCCCTTGCTCGACGCGGCGACGATCGTGACTTTGTCCCGAAGGCCGAGATCCACGAGGCTATCGTGCCACCATGCGGCGGAACGTCGCTCGGGTCGGGCGCCTCCTCCTTGCCGCCGCGCTCGCCTATCTCACCGTCGGGATCGTCTGGACGACCGCGTTTGGCCTGGCGATGGGGGCCTCGGCAACCGGGGCGGAATCTCCGTTGGAGGGGCTGGTCTCGTTCGTCGGCTGGTTCGTCCTTCCGTCGGTGCTCTGGCCGTCGAGCATGAGCGCCTCGATTCCCGGCGGATCGCTGATCGCGATCGTTCTGGTCGTCGTGATGACGGTGCTGATGTTCGGAGCGCTCGCACGCTTAGCGCCCGACGTCGCCGCGCCTACAGGACCCCGGCGACCACCAAGACGACGATCACCGCCGCGAGGGCGAGCCGGTACGCGACGAACCAGTTGAGCGAGTGTCCGCGCAGGAAGCGGACCATGAACGCGACCGCGGCGAGGCCGGAGAGGAACGAGAGAACGAACCCGACGCCGAGCACGTCGGGCTGAGCGAAGAGCTCCGCCGCCTTTCGCGCATCGAGAAGGGTCTTCGCGCCGGCGCCCAGGATGACGGGCGTCGCCAGCAGGAACGCGAAGCGCGTCGCGTCTTCGCGGCGGAGCTCCCGCGCGAGACCCGCGGAGATCGTGATACCCGAGCGCGAGATCCCTGGGATCAGCGCGATCGCCTGGGCGACGCCGATGAAGAGCGCGTCGGTGACGCCTACGTCGGTCATGAGCCGACGCTGCCGAGCGATCGCCTCCGCCGCGACGAACACGATCGACCCGACGATGAGCCCGCCCGCGATCACGAGCGGTCCACGCATCTCGCGCTCGATCGCCGATTGGAAGAGCACCCCGGCGATCGCGGCGGGCGCGGTGCCGAGAACGATCAGCGCCGGCATGCGCCAGTGGCCCCGGAAGAGACCCACGACGAGGTCGATCCACGTTCGCGCGAAGTACAGGAGCACCGCGAGCGCCGTGCCCAGGTGCAGCGCGACGTCGAAGGACAGACCGAACCGCTCGGGGTCGAGCTTCAGCAGGTCGCTCACCAGAATGAGATGCCCGGTCGAGCTCACCGGAAGGAACTCGGTGAGGCCCTGGACGATCCCGAGGAGCGCGGCCGCGGCGAGATCGTTCAACGCATCCCTCCGCGTGCGGATGTGAGCGCCTCGCGCGCTTCGCGGTCGTTCTCGCGCACCGTGTCGAGATTCTTCGCCCACGCCCGGCGGTGGCCGGGGTCGATGAAGCGCATCGCCACGCCGCCGTCGAATTCGCCGACCCCGCCTTTCGCCGCCGCGTCGGCCGCGTAGCCGTACGACTCCGCGGCGCGCAGCAGGTCGGCGCCGGGTGAGTTGGGGAGGAGACCGCGCGCGGTTCGCAGGTAGCGCGCGGCGGCGCGGCGCTTGTCGACGAGTACGGAACGCATCGCGTGATCGGCGAACGCGGCGCTGCCAGCGTGCTTCGCGTCACTCCAACGTGCGTCATCGCGGAGCGCTGCCGCCCACGAGGTAAGGGCGCCATCGCTGGCGTCCGCGGCAGCGAGTGCCGCGTCGATTCCCTCTCGTAAGGCGGCCGGCCGGTCTGGAGAAGCGGTCTTGTCGAGGAAGATCAAGCCGCCGCGGTCCTCACTCTCGAACTCGGCCCAGCCCGCGCGTCGCGGATCGTCGCCTTTGTCGAAGAACGTGCGCGCGAAGAACGTCGGTCCTTCCTCGTCGTAGCCGACGATGAGACCGTACTCGGGCGCCCCGCCAAGACCGAAAACGAGAGGCGGAAGGTGGGCGTCGATCGCTTCCTTCGCGCGATCCAGGATCAGCTCCCGCATCTCTTCGTCGTACGGGGGTGGCTCCGGGTCGAGTCGCACGCCCGCCGCGCGTGCCGCGCGCGCGAGGGTCTCGGCGTCGCGTGGCGCGGAGGCCAGCGGATCCCATCCAGCCTCGTCGATCGTCGTCGTGAAGGCCGCGCCCGACGAACCCATGAGCCAGTCGTAATCCGCTCCCGTCGCGAGCGCGAGCGCGTAGGGAAAGGTGGTGTCGTGGCCTTCGCCGAACCGGAGAGGCCCGACGTCCTTGAGGATGCGGCGCTTGGTCAGGCGGCGATCTCGGGGAACGCGTGCTTCAGGATCGTGCAGGCCTGCAGCGTCACCCACTTGCTCGCGTCCACTCGCGACGGCATGCGAGCGGCGTATGGCGCACGCCCGCCCCAACGCCCGCGCGCGTCCTGGCGCGCGAGGAGCCAGCCGATCGCGGGCTGCGCGCGTTCATCGTCGATCGCGCCGGCGGCATCGAGCGCGCGGAGCACGAAGAGGACGTCGGCTTGATAGAAGAGGGGGAACGAAAGCTGCCTCCAGAGGTAGCTCGGCGTCGTGTCTGTGGGATAGCGGCCGCGCTCGACACGGAACGAGAGGAGAAACTCCACCCCGCGACTCAGCGCGCGCTGCACTTCTCGGCTGCGGGCGGTCTCGGGGAGCGCCGCGAGGCCCCAGATGAGCCGCGCATACCCCCACGCGCAGGGCTGCTCCCCGTTGATCCAGCACGCCGCGTCGAACTTCTTCGAATCGCGCACCAGCCGCTGGACGAGCGGATCGAGCCGCTCGTCGTTGCCGTATCCGGCTA
>JALYLL010000049.1 GCA_030774255.1 Chloroflexota bacterium
CGGCGACGCCGCGGCTGCGTTCCTCGAGGAAGACCTCCGACGGATTGGCGACCTCGCGAAGGCCGTTCTCTGCCATCTCGAAGACGCCGACCTCGTCGGTCGAGCCAAAGCGATTCTTCGTCGCGCGGAGGATGCGGAATGCGTGAAAGCGCTCGCCCTCGAGATAGAGCACGGCGTCGACGATGTGCTCGAGGACGCGCGGCCCCGCGACCGCGCCTTCCTTGGTCACGTGACCGACGAGAAAGATCGGGACGTCCTCCCCCTTCGAGAGCTCGAGGAGCCGCGCGGTGCACTCGCGCAGCTGCGAGACCCCGCCGGCCGCGGACGCGATCTCGTCGGAATTCATCGTCTGGATCGAGTCGACCACTACGAAGATCGGACGCACCCGACGGATGGCCTCGATGACCGAGCCCAGGTCCGTCTCCGCGAGGACGAGGATGCCGTCGCTGGCGATGTCGAATCGCCGCGCGCGCATCTTGATCTGCGCCGCGGACTCCTCGCCTGATACGTATAGGACGGTGCCCTTCGTCGCGAGTGCGGCGGATGCTTGCATGAGCAGAGAGCTCTTGCCGATACCCGGGTCGCCACCGAGCAGGACGCACGATCCCTGCACGATCCCGCCGCCGAGGACACGGTCGAACTCACCGATGCCCGTGACCATCCGCTCCTCGGCGTCCGCCGGGACGTCGCCGAGCGCGATCGGCGCGCGTGGCGTGCGCGCCGGGCCGCGACCCTTCGGGGCCGCGACGACGCGCTCCTCGACGAACGTGTTCCAGCCGTCGCACGAAGGGCACCGCCCGATCCACTTCGGGGATTGGAACCCGCACTGCTGGCAGAGGAACGCGGACTTCGGACGAGGGGACATTCAAGCAAGTATCGGCCCGAACTTGACTTGGGCGGATCGTGCGGTGAACTTGCGGCGTGGAGCTCGATCCGAACGTCCTGCATGTGGCCATCCGGTGGGTCCACGTCGCCGCGATGGCGACGGCGTTCGGGGGCGCGGTTACCGTTCTCGCCCTTTCCACACGGCCCGCCGTTGATTCCGCGAGTGCGGTCATCGCTGTCGCCCTCCGGTACGAGTGGATCTTCTGGGCGGCCGCGGGCGTGCTTGCCATGACCGGCATTGGCAACCTCGCCGCATTCGGCGCCGCCCTCCTCGGGCCGTCGACCGACTGGGGCGCGACGCTCCTGCTCAAGCTGGGCTCGGTCCTGGCGCTCGTGATCCTTTCGCTCCCGCGGACCCTCGCCGTCGCGCGCATCAGCGCATCGGGCGGAGGCATTGGTCAAGGGTCGGTGACCTCGCTGCGAAACCTGTACGGGGTGACGACCGGCGCATTCGCGGTGATCCTCGCCCTCGCCGTCTGGCTCGCACACGGGGTGGCGGGATGAAGCTGGTCACGTGGTCGCTCGCGACCTTCCATGCGACGGTCTTCGTCCTCGCGATCGTGCTGTTCGCCTATTCGCGCAATGCGCTCGGCGCCGGACTCAGCGGGCTCAACACGTTCGTCGGGCTCGGACTGTTCGTGGCGCTCTGGGCGACGACCTACCTCACGACGTCACGGGCGCTCCGAGGTCTCGATCTGATCGGATCCGCTCGCGACCGCGGCAGTTACCCGCGGCGTGCGCTGCGTTGGGGCGCCGCCAATGGGATGTCGTTTCTCGCGATCCTCGGCGTCGTCGCCGTACTCAGCGCGATCGGGAACACACGGCCGGACCAGGTCACGTCAGGAATCCTGTTTCCCGCGCTCTTCATCGCGCCGATCGCGCTCGTCGTCTCGGCGGCCGTCGGCGGGGCGGTCGGCGCGCTCTTCGGCATCGTCGACCTCGCGCTTTTCGCGCTCGCCGGTCTCAGCGGAGGCGGGGCGGAGCCGACCGTCTAGCCCGCGAGGTCGTAATCGTCCGGGACGATGTGGATCCAGGTCAGCCCCGGCTTCAGCGGGATGACCGCGCCGGCCGAGTCCGCGAACCGGTACATGTCGGAGGTTCCGCCGCGCGTCCAGGTGCCGTCGAAGCGCTTGCCATCGCGGAGGATGACCACCGCTCCGGTCCCGGTCGCGCGAAAGTCGACCGAGGGCGCACCGGTGACATCGGCGGTCCCGGGAATCTCCTTCACCTCGGTCTTGATCACGACGACGTTGTCGGGCGTGACCTCCTTCTTCGCGTCCGCATCCATCGTGACCTGACCACCCTGCGTCCGGTGGTACGAACCGGCGGCCGCATCGTACGAGTACGTCACCTTGCCAGCCCCGGTGTAAGGAATGCCGAGCGAGGTCGCATCCTTACCGGCGGCCTTGCCGACCGATGCGTCGAACTGCAACGCGGGGACGTCGACACGCGCCCGCCCGGCATCGCCCGCCGCGTCGCGGATCTTGCTGCCCGATGTGTACGCGTTATACGGCGCAACCTTTCCCGCGACCCTCTCGAACGCGTCGGCGTGCTGGAACTCGTCGATGTCGACGAACGATCCGCTCTTCGCCGCGTCGCGCACCATCCGGGTGACCGACTCGGACGCGCCCACGTGCGCGAGGATCGCGTGCAGGGCCGGGAGGTAGTTCAGGTCTGACTGCCGCGCGCTGCGCACTGGCCCGACCTTCGACGGGTCCTGCGACTGGAACACGAGCGCGTAACGGGTGATCCCGCCTTCGACCGGGATCTCGAGGATGAGATCGGCTTGCGCCATTCCCGATTGCGGACGCGCGGCGGGATCGTTCGCGACCTTGATCACGAGCGGACGTTTGTGGATGGCATCGCTGTCCGGTGCCGGCGTGCCGCGAAGCGGCCAGATCGCCGGAGCCGAGGACGCTCCAACTTGGACTGGGCTACCGGCGCCAACGCCGCCGCCTGCGCACGCGGCCAAGAGGAGAGCCAGCGCGATGAGGATCGCTCGCATAGTCGGAGGGGGTGCAACCGTTATGCCGCGAGGCGACGCTAGGGCGCGACGGGCTCCGGCTTGCGCTCTTCGGCCTCGGTCTTCTCGATGACGAGCTTGCCTTCGACAGGGGTGATCCTCACCGTGTCGCCCGCGTGGAACTTGCCCTGGAGGAGCATCTCCGCGAGGGGGTCGGCGATCTCGTTCTGGATCGCGCGCGCGAGCGGGCGTGCGCCGAAGTTGGAGTCATAACCGACCGACGCGATGTGGTCCTTGGTCTCATCGGTTACGACGAGCGTGATCTCCTGTGAGGCGAGCTGCTTGCGCACCCCGACCAACTCCAGCTCGACGATCTTGCGGATCTCTCCCTTGTTGAGCGGCTGGAAGACGACGGTCGCGTCGATCCGGTTCAGGAACTCCGGCCGGAAGAAGCGCTTCATCTCCTCCATGACGCGTTCCTTCATGCGCTCGTACGCCGCCGTGACATTCGGGTCGTCCCCGCCCTCGACCTTCGCGCGGAAGCCGAGCGCGGATTCGCTCTTCAGCAGCTTTTGCGCGAGGTTGCTCGTCATGATCACGATCGTGTTGCGGAAGTCGACGCTGCGGCCCTTCGCGTCCGAGAGACGGCCCTCGTCGAAGACCTGAAGCAGCATGTTGAAGACTTCGGGGTGAGCCTTCTCGATCTCGTCGAGGAGGATCACGCAGTAGGACTTGCGGCGGACGGTTTCCGTGAGCTGGCCGCCCTCTTCGTACCCGACATAACCGGGCGGCGAGCCGACCAGGCGCGACACGTTGTGCCGCTCCATGTAGTCGGACATGTCGATCTTCACCATGTTCTCTTCGCTGCCGAACATGAACTCGGCCAGCACGCGGGCGAGGTGGGTCTTGCCGGTGCCGGTCGGTCCGACGAAGAAGAAGACGCCGATCGGCCGGCGGGGATCCTTGAGGCCGGCGCGAGCGCGACGGACCGCGCGCGCGATGGTCGTGACCGCGGGATCCTGCCCGATGACGCGGCCGTGGAGAGCCTCTTCCATCTTCAGGAGCTTCTGGGTCTCCTCTTCGGCGAGCTTCCTGACCGGGATCCCCGTCCACATGGAGACGACCTCGGCGATGTCCTCGTCGGTGACCTCAGGACGCTTCTGGGACTGTGCGAGCAGCCAGTCGGCCTTCGCCTGCTGCAGCTTGTCCTGCTGCGCCCGCTCCTGCTGACGGAGCGTCGACGCGAGCTCGTACTGCTGCGCCTCCATGGCCTGTTCCTTCTCGGTGACGACACGGTCGAGCTCGCGCTGCGCTTCCTTCACGTCAGTCGGGACGGTCGAGTAGCGCAGGCGGACGCGGCTCGCGGCCTCGTCCATGAGGTCGATTGCCTTGTCGGGCAGGAACCTGTCGGTGATGTATCGAGAGGAGAGCTCGGCCGACGCCTTCACGGCCTCGTCGGTGATCGAGACCTTGTGGTGGTCCTCGTACCGCGAGCGGATGCCCATGAGGATCGCCTGGGTCTCCTCGATCGAGGGCTCCTCGACCATGACCGGCTGGAAGCGGCGCTCGAGAGCGGCGTCCCGCTCGATGTACTTGCGGAACTCGTCCAAGGTCGTGGCGCCGATGCACTGCAGCTCGCCGCGCGCCAAGGAGGGCTTGAGGATGTTCGCGGCGTCGACGGCGCCTTCAGCTGCGCCCGCGCCAACGAGCGTGTGAAGCTCGTCGATGAAGAGGATGACGTCGTGCGCGTGACGGAGCTCTTCGATGATCTTTTTGAGGCGCTCCTCGAACTCGCCGCGGTACTTGGTGCCCGCGACGAGCGATCCGATGTCGAGCGTGAGGACGCGCTTGCCTTGGAGGGTCTCGGGCACGTCGCCCTTCACGATCCGGTGCGCCAGGCCTTCGGCGATCGCTGTCTTGCCGACGCCAGGTTCACCGATCAGCGCCGGGTTGTTCTTGGTCCGGCGCGAGAGGATCTGGATGACTCGCTCGATCTCCTTCTCGCGGCCGATGACCGGATCGAGCTGGCCCGCTTTCGCCATGGCCGTGAGGTTGACGCCGAGCTGGTCGAGCGTCGGCGTCTTCGAGCTTGCCGACTTCCCACCCGCGGCTGTCGGCTCGGTCGCCTGGGGGTGCTGCTGTCCGAGGGTGGCGATGACCTGGTGCCGGACCTTCTCGAGCGAAACGCCGAGCGATTCGAGGACCCCGGACGCGATCCCCTCGCCCTCGCGCACGAGACCGAGAAGCAGGTGCTCGGTGCCGACGTGGCTATGGCCGAGCTTCCGAGCCTCATCGATCGCGAGCTCGATCACCTTCTTGGTGCGTGGCGAGAGCGTGATCTCGCTCGGGGAGGTCGTCGAATCGCCGCGGCCGATGATGAACTCGACTGCGGTGCGCACCTTGGAGAGCTCGACACCGAGGGAGTCGAGGACGCGCGCGGCGACACCCTCGCCTTCGCGCACCAGACCGAGGAGGAGGTGCTCCGTTCCTATGTAGTTGTGGTTGAAACGGATGGCCTCGTCCTGGGCAAGCGCGAGGACTCGCTTTGCGCGGTCGTTAAAGCGGTCGAACGGTCCCATTTGTTGCGTCTTCTAAAGGTATATCGCCGGGTCTAGCATCTGGTTCCGATTATACGTTCGCATCTTGCTCTGTCCGAGTTGCGTACACGACATTTCCGGCTGCTTGCCGTACTGACAGCGATAGCCGACGTCGCTCGGGGTCGATCGCAACCACCCGGACACGGAGAAGATCACCCGGGCGAACTAACTCCGCCGGGCTCCCGATCCGCCGTGGAGCGATCTCTCTGATATGGATCAGACCCTCGATGCCCTCGTGACGCGGGCGAATGCTCCGTACGGCATCACGCGGGTGACGATCGCGTCGACGTCGGTCCCGACGGCAAGCTCGTGTGGGGCGCGGAGCCAGGGATCCTCCTCCAGCCGTTTGATAGATAAGGAGATGTGACCCCGCTCGCGGTCGACGCCGGTAACCAGCACACGCACGCTCTGCCCCGGGCGATAGAGAGTGGTGGGTTCGATCCCCTTGTCCCACGTGATCTCCGACCGGTGGACCAGCCCATCGGCCGAGCCCACGTCGACGAAGACCCCGAATGTCGTGACGCTCGTGACGGTGCCGTTCAGGACCTGTCCCTCCTTGAGCTGGGACGACGCCTCCTCCTTGCGCCGGCGCCGGAGCGGTTGTGCCGCGGCCTTCTCCGACAGGATCAGGCGGTCGCGGCGCTGGTCCCCCTCGATGACCTTCAGCGGAAGCCGCTTGCCGACGTAATCAAGAAGTGCGTCGGGAACGGCGGTGCGCTCGGGCCCCCGAGCCTGCCCACGGAGGCGATCTGCGAGAGCGGCACGAAGCCCCGAAGCCCAAGGTCGACGACAAGGCCGTCGCGGTTCGCTTCCACGACTTCGGCTTCGACGACCTCGCCGCTCTTCACCAGCTCGGTCATCCGTGCCCACTGTCGCCGGCTCCGCGCGCGGCGCGTGGAGAGGACGACGCGGCCGTCCGGGCCTTCGGGTTGGACCACCGCGGCGACGACTCTGTCGCCGACTGCGACATCCGTTCCTTCTCCGCTCGCTTCGCGGAGAGACAGGACTCCCGCGGAGCGGCCACCGAGGTCAACGAGCGCTTCATCGCCGCTTACGGAGGCGACAACGCCTTCCACGACCTCGCCCTGACGAAGCGGTCGCAGCGGACGCTCGTCCTCTTCGATGCCGGCGAGGAACTCCTCCATCGTCTCCGGATCGAGCGCCATTACCGGGCGAGCGGGCAAACGACGTGCCATCGGTATGATTCGACAAACGGGGGGAGCGAGGGAGGAAACCGTCAACCCGACGGCACGTTGGCCCGAGCGGCTGGCCCATATCGCCGTCCTTCTGCGCGCCGAGGGAACGGCGGTCCTTGCGACCTCTGGCGACGATCTCCGAACGGTGTTCGCGCACGATGTCTCGCCCGACACCAAGTGGCGCGGCATCTTTGACGCCGACGTCGTCGTACGCGCGCTCGGTGGCACGACGGTCGGCACAGCGGTGGCCGCGGGTCGCTGGGAAGAAGATGCGGCGTTCGCGCTCCTCACGCGCATCGAACTACCCGACGGCGAAGCGCTTCTCTGCGCGTTGCGGCACGGCGTGCCCTTCGACGCGGTCGAGCTCTCCACCGCGAGCGCCGCTGCGGAACTGCTCGCGATGAGCGTAGGCGACGGTCGCGCGATGGCTGACGCGAAACATGAAAGCGCGCAGAACAACGACCGGGTCGCGCTACTCGAGCATCTGCTCACGGGTCTGGAGGAGACGCGCGACGCGTCGACACTCCTCGCACGCGCGGCCGAAGACATCGCGACGCGGATCGGTGCGGGCGGGACGTCGATCATGCTCGTGGAGGGCAACCGACTCCGGGTGCGCGCGTCGGTGGGCATCGGGGTGCCCATCGGCCACGAGCAACGCGTAGATGAGGGGATCGCCGGATGGGTCGCCAGCCGGGGCGAGAGGATCGTCCTTTTGGGTCCGGTCGACGACGATCGTTTCCACGGCAGCGATCCGCAGGCGGGCGAGTCGGTGATCATGCCGCTTCGCGCCGGCGACGCCGTCATCGGCGTCCTCAATGTGAAGCGGCCGACGGGTGCGGAGGGTTTCGGACAGAAGCTCGACGTCCTCGACGCCATTGCGGGCGACGTGGCCCGCGCGCTCGTGGCGATCAATCGCATCGACGAGCTCGAACGCGAGTGGCGCTCTGAGGTCGCGCTCGAGGACGTGATGCGCCACGCGGCCGCGAGCGACGGCGACGCAGCGGCACGGACCGCCGCGAGCTCGTTCGGGCACCACGCCGTCGCCGTTCGCGCCCCGGATGGACGCATCCTCGCCCTCCACGCGGAGGACAAGGAGTGTCGGGAGGCGGCGCTCGAAGCGAGCGCGAAAGTCGAGGCCCCACCTGGATCGGGTGTCCGAGTGGGTGTGGCGCGGCACGGACGACCGTACGAACCGAGCGAGGAGCAGCTCGCGGGTCGTGCGGCGGATGCCCTCGGGCTATTGGGCCATACCCAAGTGGACTCGGCGCCGAAGCAGCGCTCGGGTGTTCGAGTCCTTGCGGTAGAAGACCATCCGGTAATGAGGCTCGGTGTGCGTGCGCTGCTGGAACGCGAGGGACTCGTGGTCGCGGGCATCACGTCGACGTGCGCCGAGGCTGTGGACCTCATCGCCGAGAATGAGCCCGACGTCGTGCTCTTGGACCTCGGCCTCCCCGACGCGACGGGCCCCGAGGCCGTGGCTCGGATCCGCGAGGTCTCGAGCTCCCTGCCGATCATCGCCTTCAGCATCGAGCGCACCCCCGAGATGATCCGCGCCGTGCTTCGCGCCGGCGCAAATGGGTATGTGTCAAAGGACGCGCCGTCGAGCCAGGTGATCGCAGCGCTCGAGGCGGCGGTCCTCGGGCTCACGGCCCTCGGCCCTGCCGAGGCTCGGGCGCTCAGCGGGATGCCAGAGGCGACCACGCTCCCGGTCGAGGCGCGCGAGGAAGCCGCCGATGTGGATGCCGACGACTCGGAGCCAGGCGCCGCAGTCCCCGTGCGCGAGCCGCTCACTCCACGTGAGCTCGAGCTTCTTCGTTACCTGGCGGAGGGTTACACCAACAAGGAGATTGCGCGCGCTATGGTCCTCGCCGAGGACACGGTCAAGAAAGGTGTCCAGACCCTGATCGCCAAGCTCGGGGCCACCGATCGGACCCATGCGGTCGTCCTCGCGTTACGGCGCCACCTTATCGAATAGCGCTAGCCCTCTAGTACCCGGTGCGACGGGTTCGCCATTGGCGAATAGCGCGTTCTCTAGGTAGGCATCTCGCTCGTGGGCTCGCGACCGCGGCCCTTATCCGTTCGGGTACCGGCGCTAACGCGGTTCGCTCGCGTGCCTGCCTGAGGGCCGGAAGGGCTGGTCACCGAATGGGTATCCGAAAAAGACCTGATCGGGGATTAACCAGCAGATGCTGCACGCGCAGAGTTCGCGCGCCGACGCACGGAGAGGGGCGAGACCTAGACCAGGTCTTCGGTGGGCGTGCGGCGGAGCGGAGGGGGACGTTGGCGGACTGGGCTCTGCTTTGGGCACGGTGTCGGGAGGGCGACGCGACGGCGCGATGTGCGCTCATCGAGCGCTATGCGCCGCTGGCGACCCGCATCGCACGCGGCATGAACGTTCCCGTCGGCGCAGTCGCCGGCCCGGACGATCTTGAGTCTGCCGCTTTGATCGGACTGATCGACGCCGTCGACCGGTTCGAGCCGGATCGGGGCGTTCCCTTCGAAGGCTACGCGAGCTTGCGGATCCGCGGCGCGGTCCTGGACGAGGTGCGCCGTGTGGACGAGCTTGGACGGGCGGACCGTCGGCGCCAACGCGCGGCCGCGGCGCAGGGGGAGGCGGGCTCCTACCACGGGACCGTCTCGCTCGATGAGCTCATCGAGCGCGGGTACCACGGGGGGGCGGAGCAGGACGAACTCGCGGAGCGCTACGAGGCGGAGGATCTCCGTATGCGTGTGCGCTCCGCGATGACCTGCTTGCCACCTCGCCAGCGCGAGGTCCTCGAGCGGTATTACGGCCAGTCGCTCACGCTGCGTGAAGCCGGCCTGCGCATGGGGATCAGCGAAGCGCGCGCGTGCCAGCTGCACGGCCGCGCGATACAGAACCTTCGCCGCCAGCTGTCGGTCATCCTTCCGAGCCCTGCGACCGCGCCGCGCGTCCCCGTCGCGGCCTAGAGCTCAGCCCGCGAGCGCGAGCTCGCGTTGCGCCGGCAGGAACTCGCTCGCACGCAGCTCGAGCCGACCGACGTCCGACAGCCACACCGCGAGACCCAACGGGCGCAGGAGACGGTCGATCACGTCGTGCCTGGAGAAGCGATTCGCGAAGAGGCGCGCAAGATCGTCGAAGATCGGATGGCTGACGGTCTCGAAGCCGACGAGACCTCCCTCACCTTCCGTCGGAGTCCCGGCCGCGAACGGACCGAGCCGCTCGTACTTCCAGAGCACGTAGTCGCGCCGCTGTGGTCGGTGCGCGATCCGCAACCGGCGCTGGCGGGGCAGTCCGACGAGGCGGCCGTCGCCGAGCATCGAGCCAAGGATCACCTGGAACTGGATGGGGTCGGGCGGCAACCGATGGAGCGCCGTGCGGGGATGTTCGACCACACCGATGACGTCGACCGGCGCTTGCGTCGGTGCTCGGCGGCGCTACCTCGAGAAGCGCCGAAGGTTCCCCATGAGTGAGAGCCGCGGGTCGAATTTTTTCACCCGGTCCCTGAAGGGGAAGTCGGACGGCGAAACCGAAAGCTTCCCCACCGCACGGACGGGCTGCCGCGACACCCATTCGTTCGGGATCCATGTCCGCGCGAACGGCTCTCTCGGCAACACGTAGATGGCGCCGTCGCGCCAGATCGTTTCGTCGCGGGGGTCGGCCTCCGTGAAGAAGAAGTAGTAGCGGTGAATAACCGATCCCCGGCGAATCTGATAGCAGCCGTTCCATAGCGACCCGGCGCGGGCACGGTCGAGCGTCGCGAAGAAGAGCGGCCAGATCCCATCCGATGTCGCAAAGACCGCCTCCAGGGTCCGGGCGTCGTAATCCACAGCGACCATCGGCCTCACCGCGTCGAGGTCCGGCGACGCGGTCCCGTGAAGCAGATAACCGGACTCGTGCACGAGGTACGACAGGAACTCGTGCTTAGGCGTGTCGAGCCCGTAGTCGATGAGGCCGCTCGGTGCCCGCTCGACCATCTCGTCCAAATCGGCCCGCGGCCCGGCGCCGAGGACGTAGGCCGGACCCTCGACCATTCCAACGTCGAGTCCCGCGCGAAGGGCCAATGCGCCGAGCGCGATCTGCCCTCGCGCGAGAGCCAGCCGAACGCGATCGGCTCGTGCCATCCGATCAGCTCGCACTGCGCTGCGGGCGGCCGAGTGCGTTGTGTAACCGAATACCGCTGAATTCGAGTGTCGACGCGACGACGGCGTCCCAAAGCGGCCAGAGATTCGCCGCAGCCCGGAGGACGATCCCGGCGGCCGCATGGCGGCCGACCAGGTCGTCGATCCCAACGAGCTCGACCGGATCGACGGTGGCGTGGCTCGTCCAGTACCCCGCGATCTCGCGATCCTGCGTGAATGACTCCGCTGGCAGACGGTACAGATACAGCCGCGCCTCGCGGACCCGCTCACGCCAGCCTTCCTCAATGACGTGGATTCGGAGCTGGCGCTTCCCGTCGAGGAACCGTGCGACGTCCGCCTCGCTGGTGCGCGCGCCCTGCCAGAAGGTGCAACGGGGACATTCGCGGGGAAACCAGTAGAGCGGGAGGTGCCGCGTGTCGACGGCCCACACGAGGGCCTCGTCGGTGAGCGCGGTCGGCGCGCGATGTGGCGCGAACCGCGTGATCGTCGGGTCCTCGCTGACGTGCCAGAGCGCGTGTGGCCCTTCGCCGCGATATGGAGGCGCCGGTGCGCGCTTCACCAACTACGGAAAAACAAAAGACCCTGGCGCTTTCGCGTCGGGGTCTTTAGATCCCGGCCCTGACCTATTTTCCCGGGGACCGACGTCCCGAGTATCTTCGGCGCTGGTGGGCTTGACTGCTGTGTTCGGGATGGGAACAGGTATGACCCCACCGCTCCAAGGACCGAGGATTCAATTTTACCGCGCTGGCGCGGGGCGTCAACGCGACTTTGTCGCGGTGGCACCTTTCTCGACGTACGAGGCACGCCAGGCCGGCGCCTCGAACGGCGCGGCGAAGAACGACGTCATCTTGCGGATCTTTCCGTC
>JALYLL010000050.1 GCA_030774255.1 Chloroflexota bacterium
CACCGGGCGAGCTCCGTTCGCGGGCCGAAGCGCGCCCGGGATCCTCTATGCCCACCTGTACGACGAGCCCTCAGCTCCGAGCTCGCTTCGGCCCGATCTTCCTCCATCCGTCGACACCGTCGTCGGACGAGCGCTCAAGAAGAAGCCCGACGAGCGTCAAGCCTCGTGTCGCGAGCTGACGCTCGAGCTCCGTGCCGCGCTCGAGGGCGCTGCTCCGATCGCTTCGCGCGCGGCTGGGCCGTCGTCCCTCACCGGTGGAGGGGTTGAGGCGGAGACCGCCCCGACGCTCGACACGACGCGTGATCTGGCGACGCGAGTAGGGCCGTATCTCCGGTCACGTCCCGCTCGTCGGAGGGCGAGACCGATGTGGATCGCCGCGGCTGCCGCTGGGGCGGTCATCGTGGTGGGGCTCGCGAGCCTCGTCGTTATCGATCGCAACGGCCACCCGAGCGCGTCGCCGAGCGGCTCGACCCACTCCGGCGCTCCGCAGCGCGTCCGCGAGGGCGTGCAGGTGACGGCGAGCAACACGGCTCCCTCCTCGACGAACGCGGCGGGGAATCCCGTCACCTACCTGCCGAGCAACGTGATCGACGGGGATGTGCAGACGGCATGGCGGGCACCGGGCGACGGGCAGGGCGAGACCCTGACGTTGCTCTTCGACGGTCCCGTGGACATCGTGAGGGTCGGGCTGATCCCCGGGTACGCGAAGTTCGATCCCAAGACCGGGGCGGATCGATTCGTGCAGGACCGAATCATCACGAAGGCGCGCTACCTGATCCCCGGACTCCCACCGACAGTGGCCCGCTTCCAGTCGTGGCCCTATCCGCAATTCGTCCGCGTGAACGCGACCGCCTCCCGCATCACGGTGGAGATCCTGGATACGACGGAGCCCGGCGGGCGCGACTACACCGCGATCTCCGAGATCTACGTCTATGGGTATCCGCAGTAGAGCCCGGAGCGCGAACAGGCGATCCCGCGGCCGTCGCCTGCTCGGTAGACACTGATCTCGTAACGGATTCGAAGCTCTCCAGCCTCGGATGCAACCTTGCCTGGAAGTCCGCGGTGGACGGAACGCAGGTCAATGGGCGCGGCAGGGCTGACGGGCTCACGCAAGGTCCAACGCGAGCATCGCGAGCGACCTCCTCCGCGTGAGCGGCGCGATCCTGCCGCAACGCGAGCTGACACGCATGGTCAACGAGGTGTCCGAGGAGGTCGTCGGGTCCGGGCCGACCGAATTCCTGCTGAAGGACCTCGGGATGACCGAGGTCATTGCCATAAAAGACCCTACTCAGATTCGGGTGCCACGAACGGGCGTTGCTCACCTCGTCGCTCGACCAGGATGACCTGACCCAAGTCCTCGGGCGATGAGACGAATAGTTCACTCATGCTCGACCCTCGCCGCGGGACCCTCCCGAGGATCTTCGTTCCGGCCCTCGGCGCACTTTGTACCTCGAGCGTGCCGCTCAGTGCTTCGAGCCGGTCAGCCATCCCGCGGAGTCCCGTCCCGTATCCCCTCGTCGCCGGATCGAGCGGGTGATGACCGATCACGCGAAGAACTACACGCGTTCGCGAGACTTCCTCGGGGTCCTGGCCGATCTGGGCGCGGATCACCTCGTCACCCGCCCCTACCGGCCACAGACCAACGGCAAGGTCGAGCGGTTCAATCGAACCATGCTTGAGGAGTGGGCTTACGCCAAGCTCTACCGGTCCAACGCCGCGAGGCTCCATATCTTGCCGGGCATGGATCGAGACATACAATCGCCTGCGACCTCACACCGCGCTCGGAGGGCTCCTGCCGATTTCGCGAGTGTCAACAACGTGAGTGGGAACCACAGCTAGCTGTGACAGAGGACTGTTTCCTCGGCGTTTACTGAGCAGTTCTGACCGTGATGGTGCAGATGTCCGTGAAGCCGCCCGGCGTCGAGCGCTTCATCGCTACCGCGAAGCGATTTCAGCCGATGATGCAAGAGATGGGCGCTCGGAACTAGGCCGTCTACGAGGACGATAACGAACCCGGCGTCATAGCCACGATCAGCGAGTGGGACTCGCACGACGTGATGCACGCGACCTCGGAGAAGCGCGGTGATCAGTTCAACGCGGATGCTGGAACCGAGCGCTTCGAATGGGAGACGCGCATCTGGCATCAGCGTTGAGGTTCCACGGCTGAGGCTCCCCACCTGAAGCGTTCATTGATTCGGATCCGACGCCCTGCTGTGCCTCACCAGCCGACTGCCCGAACATCGGAGGCCCTAGGCGGGTGGCGCAGGAAAAGATACGTTCCGCAGATGCGTGTGCTTCCCGCTCGTCTGCTCGCGCTC